>NZ_JBYCKI010000163.1:0-23457 GCF_057473305.1 Thiomonas sp. TH-17 | reverse complement strand
GCTCGGGTCTCCAGTAGATCTGAGGGGGCTCACTGCATAACGGCTCACACGCCGGTGCCGTGGACTGCAGACGGAAGTATTTCAGCAGCCTGTTAAGGCCATATTTTTCGTCAGCCTCATCCACCGCACCGCCCAACAACTGCCGCAGAATGTCAAATTGAACCTTGCCCTCAGTAAATGCTTCTGGAAACAGAGATTGCAGTTGTGACAGATTGTCGGCCACGATGTCTGCGGACTGGGCTGTGGGGTCGTTGGCTTCAATTTTGTTCATGGCGTATTCTTCTTAAGCGTGTTTCGCTCAGTGGGCAGCGAGTGAGGATTGATTGGCGGTCAGTTGGAGTTCCAGCCGCTTGATTTTTGCATTCAGTTCAACGAGTCGGTTCATCTGCTTTTCTTTGACGGCTTGCGTCCGGAGGGACGACAACTCGTCGAGAATTTGCGAATGCTTGGCGACGGATTCTCTCATTCGGTCGGTCTGCTCTGCCGACTCAGGCAGGGCAAATTGGCCAGTGATATTTGCCGCTGCGAAACCCACAATGCTGTCCAGCCAGCCCTGATAAAGCATGAGCAGGTCACGGGTCGGCAACCTCGACAGGGCTAGCGAACCCAAGAACGCCTGTGTAGCCGGAAGCGGCACCGGGTCTAGGACCATCGGGTTAGTGGTCAGGACTTCATCGACGACGAACTTGCCCGCTTCGTTCTGGGCAAATCGCTTATGTGCTGCCGACACGCTAATGCCGTCGGCTTCACCATCACGGTACGACGACACCAAAAGCAGGGGATAGGGAACGGCCCGATGAATAAGTTCAGTCAGCCGTACCACCTTGGCATTGTGTCGAAAGACTGCCGTCAGAACTGCCACTTCGAGGTATTCGCGTTCGGCATCGCGGAAAACAGGCACGGCGATGTTCGTGGGTTTCAGGGCTGCAACCCATTGCAGTTCTTCAATGCCATCCTGAATGTGCCGCTTGTCCACTGCGGTGGGTGCTCCCTGTTCAACCAGTAGCTTCTTGGGGATGCGCTGTTCGACCTTGGTATTGGCAGGCAGCGCCAGTGCGTCGAGAACAACCTTCAGGCTCACGCAGCTGCCTCCGACAGGATGGCAAACCATGCCACCACTTCAAAATCATTGCTCCCCGCAAACTCGCCCTTCTGAGCGTGCGTGCCCCCTGCGGCAAAGAGACTGGCGACGGCCTTCTCTTCCTTCTTACCGACGACCGATGCAATGGCCTTGGCGAGCAGGCCTCGAGCGTGTCCCATGTCCTTGCCGTCACGTGTGGCTTTGTCGAATCGGGCGCAGGCCGTTGCGTCGGGCATGTCGCGTCCAATGCAGAGCTTTTTCAGGCGGTCGAGAATCTGTTTGGGCTGGTTGAAGGGCAACAGCACAGTGCCATCGTCGCCGACATGAACCAAATAATGCGGTGCCAGCGGATAGCCTGAATCGGCAGAATTGGCTCCCTTCTCGCCGACGGCACGCAGGCAGAACACTATGCCTGCAGGAATCGCGGTGTCGCCCAGTTCGGATGCCGACGTGATAGCGAATGAACCCAGCGGCATCGAGTCGAGCAATCCTGGATGCTCCCGCAGCTGGCCCGCAAGGTCGATGCGGAAATCGTTCAGCGTCAGGTCGGCGATGGAGACGCCGCTGGACAGGTCTTCGAGGTCGATGACCGTGTCTTGCAACTTCAAGAGTTGCTGGCGTCGGTATTCCAAATCGTTCATCTGGTTCCCCGACTGCTGTTCGATGAGGTTCTCCTCACCAGTCGCCGAGATGTCGAGCAAAACCATCTTGCCGCTCACCCGCTGTTCGAGATTGATGTATTCCTCCAGCTCGATGTTGGGCCAGAAGTTGGTGAGTTGAATGCAGTCGTTCGGCGAACCGATGCGGTCGATACGACCAAACCGCTGGATGATGCGAACGGGGTTCCAGTGGATGTCGTAGTTGATGAGGTAGTCGCAGTCTTGCAGGTTCTGGCCTTCGGAAATGCAGTCCGTGGCGATGAGCAAGTCGAGGTCGCCTTCGGCGGCATACTCGGGCGGACGTTCCTTTGAGCGAGGCGAAAAGGCAGTGAGCAAACTGGCGAGGTCGGTTCTCAGCTTAGGCAGATTGGTTTTGTTGCTGCCTGCCCCGACAATGGCCGCCGAATGGATGCCGAGTTCTTCCTCGGCCCAGCCGGACAGCTCCTTATAGAGATACATGGCCGTGTCGGCGAATGCGGTGAAAACAATCACCTTGCGGTTGCCCGCATTGAGAGGGCTAGCCGTCTTGTCTGCGATGAGCTTGCGTAGCACGGAAAGCTTAGCGTCCCGTTCCGCGGTTACCTGTTCGGCGGCAGATAGCAGCGTTGCCAGGCGATTGCGGTCTTCCTGCAAGTCCTGCCGCCAGCGCACCTTATCCACGTCCTGCAACAGTACCTTGACCTTGCGCCCCACCAACAGCGATTCATAGGTGGGGTCGTCGATTTCAACCTCGTCGATGTCCAGCTCTTCGAAGGATTCCTCGTGAGCATCTATGCGGCCGAGCAAGACATCGACCCCGGCAAGTTGGCGCTTCAATGTCAGGGCGAACGACACCACTGAGCTTTCCATGCGTTTGAGTAGGTTGACCCGAATCAATTGAATCAAGCTCTCCTCTCGGTCCATCTGGCGAAAGAAGCTCTGACCACCACGAATTCGTGTGCTGTATTTTGCGTCGTAGTCCGCCATCTTCTGTGGCAGGACATAGCGCAACGGTGCATAAGGACTCAGGTTGAGTCGCCGAATCTCGTTGTTGATTTCGCGGATGGCAGGGAACTCACCTCGCAAATCGACATCGGCCTTGATGTTGATTGGCTTCAACCGGGTTGGGAACGTACCTGTCTCGGCGGTGCCGTAATACTTTTCGACGTGCTTGCGTGAACGGGCAATCGTGAGCAGGTCGAGCAGCCTGAAGTAGTCGAATCCCAGCATGTCGATGAGCTGGGACGGCTTACGGTCAATCTCTTCGAGACGAAGCCAACGGTTGAACTGTGCCTGAGCCTGACGAACAGTGGACTCGATGCTCGGAATGCCGTGTGCATCGAGGGCATCGTCGGCACCTTCAGTGACGAACGAAATCTGGTTCTTTAGGTCGGCGAGCCGGTTATTAACGGGCGTGGCCGACAACATCAGCACGCGGGTCTTCACGCCTTCGCGGATGATTTGCCGCATCAGGCGGTCGTAGCGGCTCTCTCTGCCTTGGTGCGTAATCTTGTTGCGGAAGTTGTGCGACTCGTCGATGACAACCAAGTCGTAGTTGCCCCAGTTCACATGAGACAAGTCGATGTCGCCCGACTGTCCACCGTCGCGAGAAAGGTCGGTGTGATTCAGAACGTCATAGTGCAAACGGTCTGGAGCGAGAACATTACGTCGGTCGTTGGCCTTATAGAGCGTCCAGTTGTCTCGCAGTCGCTTCGGGCAGAGTACGAGAACGCGGTCGTTCCTGAGCTCGTAATACTTGATGACGGCCAGGGCCTCAAAAGTTTTACCAAGGCCGACACTGTCGGCAATGATGCAGCCACCGTGCCGTTCAAGCTTGTCGATTGCGCCGACAACGCCGTCACGTTGGAACTTATAGAGCTTTTGCCAGACAACACTGTTCCGAATGCCCGTGGCCGACTTGATAATTTTCTCTTCATCCAGCTCATCTCCAAGGTCTTTGAAGAGATGGAACAGCGTCAGGAAGTAGATGAGGGATGGTTGCCGATGCGCCGACAGCCCCTGCAAGCGAGATAGCAGCATCGCTTTGCCGTCGCTCTTGGTATCCAAACTCGACCATAACCTCTCAAACCAGGACGCGAGTAGCGCGCATTCGTCAGCACTTTCCGCTGATTGGATGAGGCTGACCTGATGATTCGGAGTGAGCCCGAGTCCGTTCGTTGTGAATGAACTGGAGCCTGTGATTACGCGCCTTGGTGTCCCAGATTCAGAGCGAACAACCAGCGTCGTTTGAGGGATGGGGCCGCTGGGAAGTCTGACTTCGACACACTTGGCCACCCAGTCAGCACACCGGTTGGCCAACCAACGAACTTGCAGGCGATTCCGGAACGGCCGGTCAAACTCTCCGCCCAGCATCTCCCATTCTTGACCCTCCGGACACGGCAGTGCCAGCCGCGCACTGATATCCATCCCGAGGATGTCTTGCAGCTCGGCGTATGCGAATAGTGAAAACGCTGGAGATGCGATGTCCATCGACGATTTCGCCTGTAGACATTCGCGCAGCGCATCAATAACGCGTTCACTGCCAGTGTTTTGAATTAGACGCATCAGCAACTTGTGAAACAGTTAGACAACGACGTGACTGAATAGAGGATGATTCACCGAGTCGAAACGACGATTGTCCAACGATGCTACTGTTTTCAGTACGTTCAAACGTCGCCAAGCGTAACGGAGAGCGCTTGGTGAAAATTCATGGCTTTCTGTTTTCGTGCTTGGGTTTGCATAGCCAAGCACGAGAGCCCCGCCTGCCGGTGGGTCCACTCCAACTGCAGCAGATTCGGCTCGTGTCTGAGGTCTTGTGGCAATCTTCGGCGAAGCCAGTGAAACACGTACACGTAACACCGTAACCGCGAAACGCACCCTGACGCACTGGCACGCCGTTACACGGTTACACCTCTACGTACCTCGCTCGACAAGGTCAGCCATGTCGACTGCGTCCTGGGTGCCGAGGTCGCGAAGCCCAGCCGCCACACCAGCGCAGTCTCGCTGGCCGTCATCCTGGCAAAGCTTCCACTTCCCTTGCAGTTTGGTCACGTCGATGTCGATGCCGACAATGGCCTTGAGCATGGCGTCAATGTAATCCGCAGGCGCGTCCGCCATGCCCCATGGCGAGACCCGTCCTGCTTCGTGCTGCGTGGTCAGAGATTCGACAAGCGCGCGTACCCAGACGGCATCGTCCTTGATGCAAAGCACCCCTCGCGCCACCACCGAGACATAAGCCCAAGTCGGCACGACTTTACCGGTCTCCGCTTTGCTCGGATACCAGGTCGGGCTCACATACGCGTCAGGCCCGCGAAAGACGGCGAGCACATCGCTGCCGTCTGGAGTTTGCGTCCAGACAGGATTGGCACGGGCGACGTGGCCACGAAGGAAGGTTTTGTCGTCCTCTTGAATGAGAAGCAGCGGGATGAGGTTGGCATCCAGCCCCTCGCTGCCCTGCGTGACCAAGGTCGCCAGCGGATGGGCGCGCATCAAGGCGTGCAGTTCAGCAGGGTCGGATTGTTCAAAGTGTTTGGGCAGGTACATGGGCAGAGTTCAAGAGAGGTCGCCGGCCGCACAGAGTGTGCCACCACAGCGACGGTGCTGCAGGTTTTGTTCTTACGCTGCTCGCCTTGCGGGGTGCGATTGCACCCTATACCGCCCTGGTTCAGACCTCACGCCCGGTGCAGGCGCAGCAGGCCCACGCCGAAGGCACAGAACACCGCCCCTGAAACGCGCTGCGGCCAACCCGAGGCGAACCACGCGTGTAGGCGCCTACGCGTCAGCACGGCAAGCCCTGCGTAGAGGCTCAGGACAAGCAGCGAGATGGTCATGAACGTGACCGTCAGCACGGCGTACTGCGGCCCCATCGGCTGGGACGCACTGAGGAATTGTGGGAACAGAGCCGCAATGAAGGCAATCGCCTTGGGGTTGGTCAGGGCCACCGCAACACCCTTGACGTAGAGCTTGCGCGGATGGCGGTCGGCCCGCTGCTCGCCGGACACGGTGGCCAGTGCTTGCGACGAAGCCTGCCCCGCCTTGCGCCATTGCTGAATGCCCAACCAGATGAGGTACGTGGCGCCAGCAACCTTGACCAGGTTGAATGCGAGTGCGGACGTTTGCAGCACTGCGTTGAGTCCCAAGGCGCTAAGCATGGCCAGAGTGAGCAAACCTGAGGCGTTCCCGAGCGACGACCACAGCGCACGCCGCCAGCCGAAGTGCATGGCGTTGTGTATCGACAGCATGACCGCCGGCCCGGGTGTGAAGGACGCGGCCAGGGCAAAGCTGACGAAGATAAGGTAGGTGGTCCAGGTTGGCATGGTCGAGACGTAGGGAGCGGAAACCGCCGGGGTGCCTAAATTCTAGGTGCCGCCCCGAACGGCCGTGGCCCTGCCAGGCTTTCCCCGCTTGGATGCCTCGGCTGCAACATGACGCGCACATTGCGCTTGTTCGCCTTTCATTCGCTAGGCAATTTCGTCATCGCGCGGGCGTCGCTGATGAGAAGTGGACAGGGGCAGGCGTGACAGCGTGTGACTTGGACTGAAGCACTTACCGTGCTTATCAAAAAACGCGTTATTTGATTAATTTGAATAAATATCTTTCAAAAAACGGAGTTATTGGTAAGAAACGTTGCAAATCCGAAACATTCAGCTTAGTTAAGACGCTGCGACAATTGAAATCAATCGTCAATACAATTAGAATTCGAATATCGATTGGATGAAGTATTTTCCTCTGTCGCTTGCGGGCTTCGGCCATTGGTAGAGGAATACAGAAGAGTCCATCCGAGTTGCAGAAAACCCCGCGCTCCGCAATGCAAGCCCGAAGCGCTCCTTGATGTCGAAACACTTACAAACCTCAATGGAGCAGCAATGAAGCAAGTCCCTAGCTAGACCATCGCCCGTCCCACTCGCTGGGCTCCGGGCGTCCCACTTTCCCCATTAGCGAATTCCTCTCGGCAACATTCCGACCGAGTTCAGGAGGCGCTTTATTCAAATTTTTCCGATGGCAATATCCATCGGCTTGGAGACCTATTACCATGAAAATTTGTAACGCAACTCGCAGCATCAACCCGCAGCGCACTCGAATAGACACGCTCGCTATATGAAACTCCACCTCTCTTGAAGAGTTTCATCACTCATCCATACCCTCACTCTGACCATGAATTCACACATCGAAAGCAACGAAATGCAAACAAACTCAATCGATATCACAGTTCACATCGCGGCACAGTCTTCAGGGCGCCACACGCGTCAATATGCCGACAGTCATAAATGGCAACGTGGATATTCAGGTAGTGACGATGTCGGCGCGCTCTCCAAGGCGCGCCTTCAGGCACTCCTGAATATTGGGCTCAAGGAACTCGCCGGAAAATTCTCTCGCGATGACTTCGCCTACATGCTCAACGCCTTTGGGGAATGCATGTTCACGCCCGACGAACTCACGCACCTCGATGTTGAGTTTGCCGAGGCTCTCCCCGGTGACGCCGACAATGCGGACGCCGCGCTGGTTCAACGCCTTACTGCGCTCTCGCCGGTGGCGCGATTCGCACTTGGAGATGCCCTGGAATGGGCGTTGTTCGAAGGGCTACCGCAGGGCTTGAGCGTTGCGCAGTGCTTTCAACGGCTCCAACTCAAGCTGACCGACGCAGCTGAAGTCTGACCCTTGCCTTCGCCAAAATGGTCCCTGCTATCTGGGGACCATTTTGCCGTTCCCATGCAACCAAATTACCATCGACCTTCACACACCAGCGTCCGTCGAACGGGTCGCAGCGGCTTCAATCACCTTCTTTGCCTGGAGCTCGGTACTCGCCGACTGCTCCAGTTGCGCCCTGCATAGCCCCGCCACCTCATAGCGGAAGTTTTCGTAGACGTCCGCGGCCGCTGGGTACGTGCGCAGCACGGCATCGAGGCGCGCATCAAACGGTGTCCGTGCAAGCTCCTCGCGGAGCCTCTGGGCAACTCGCTGGTACTGCTCGGCACTCGCTTCCAGGGGACCGCTCTCCAGGCGCTGCAGGAGATGTGCAAGTGCGACGACCGTCGGCGCAACCTTGGAACCTAACTGACTCGCAGCCCCAGCCTTCATTTCGTTCACGTTCATGGCTATCTCTATGGGAAGTACTTCCCTGATAGCGAAGTAAATGCTGGCCAAATGGCCAAAATCAAGCCGCGTTCGAAGACCGGCGAGCCCCCCCAAACCCACCACAGGCACTCGAAATTCTGTGGATGCACCTAGAGCCCTACGCCCTCTCCTCCCCACAGCAGGGTTACGGATGGCGCCGCACAATTTCGATTTTCAGTCTGAAGCAGCAAGCAAGATTCTTCCCGCCACATCCCCCAAGGAGTCAACATGGAACAAGACGCCATCGCGTTCATCGGTCTAGGCAGCATGGGCCAGCCCATGGCCCGTAATCTTCTCGACGCCCGTCCGGGTTTGACGGTCTATAACCGCAGTGCCGCGCGCGCGCAATCGCTCCAAGCGTCGGGTGCGAAAGTCGCACCCACGCCCGCCGATGCCGTGAGCCCCGGCGGGATTGCAGTCACCATGGTGGCCAACGATGCCGCTCTGCAGAAGGTTACGGTAGGGCCTGGCGGATTTGCCGACAAGCTCGGCCAAGGTGGCCTCCACATTTCGATGAGCACGGTGTCTCCGGAGACATCCCGCGCCCTGGCGGCGGAGCACGCTAAGCGGGGCAGCCTGTTCCTCAGCGCCCCGGTCTTCGGGCGTCCGGAAGCGGCGGCGGCCAAGAAGCTGTGGATAGTGCAATCGGGTTCGGCGCAAGCGAAGGTGCGGGCCAAGCCGGTGCTGGACGCACTCGGGCAAGGCATCCATGACTTCGGGGAGGACCCGGGGGCGGCAAATGTGGTCAAGCTCAGCGGCAATTTTCTGATTCTCTCCGCCGTCGAAGCGATGGCGGAAGCGCTGGCCTTGGTCGAGAAGAACGGTATCGACCGCAGCGCCCTGGCCAGTTTTTTGGGACAGACCATTTTTGCCTGCCCGATTTATCAAAACTACTCTCAAATCCTGGCCAAGCGGGCGTATGAGCCCGCTGGGTTCAAGCTGGAGCTGGGCATGAAGGACGTGCGCCTGGTGCGCGACGTGGCTGAGCAGGCAACTCTGCCCATGCCGCTGGCGGATTTGTTGCACGAACGCCTGCTCACCAGTCTGGCTAAAGGCCGTCAGGCACTCGACTGGACCGGCATCGAACTGGTCAGCGCCGAGGCTGGCGGGCTGCGCTGAGCCGCGCCGGCAATTCGTTCCCCCTGTTGAGTCGTGACGACCTGACGAGCAGTCCGCTCCTCACGACCGTAAACACGCCCGAAACGGGGACTTCTCGGTCGACGACACAAAAAACCCGGCCGGAGCCGGGTTTTCAACAGCCTGTTCGGCTGGGAGTCGGTGACACTTTCGCGTCATCCGTTTGCGAGATTCACTCAATGAGCTATCGCTTCTTTTGAAACAGCCTGTTCGGCTGGGAAGTGGGGTAGCACTTTCGCGCCATCCCTTGTGCAAATTGCATCTAAAGCAACTGCTGTTTCTTGAAACAGCCTGTTCGGCTGATGAAAACGATGATAATTTCTCAACTACTGTCCACCTTACAGTACCGCAGAGATTGCTGAGCCAGAACATCAATCAACGCGATAAGCAAATTATATAGCAACCACTGTTTGATTTTCAACTGTTCGAGCCTAATATTCTAATCGTTGTTGCGCGTCCGCCACATATTGATAGGCTGATTCTAAAAACAGGCCAAGAAATATTCAAAAAACTCGTTATTTATTCGAAATAACGGAAATTCACTCGCAACGACCCATCGAAATATCACGCCCATACGGCCTTTAAACGGTCTTTGTGTGTTGAATAGCGTTGCAATATCTGCGTCTACCGGAGGAACGGCCTGCGCTGAGGCGCGCTGACTCTCCCCGGTTCACCGGGGAGGCACCGACTGGTCGGCATCCGCTCATACTGCATCAATCAAGGTCGGCATATCGTTTCGAACATTACCGACCGCCTTGCCAACCGGATACGCGCACAAATTTCCACCGCCCAACGGCCGCATCAGCGCCTGCAGGTCGGCCGGCTTCGCTGTCGGGTCCAACCATGGGGCAACATCTTCCTCCTGGAGCACGACCGGCATCCGGTCATGCAACGGCCGCATCAGGTCGTTCGCCTCTGTCGTCAAGATGGTGAAGGTCTGAACGGAGTCCTGGGTGCCCGGGGGCGTCCAGTGTTCCCACAGGCCCGCCATGGCGAGGAGTTGCCCGTCCTTGCGGTGGATGTAGAAGGGCTGCTTTCCCGAGGCCAGGTGCTGCCATTCATAGAACCCGTCCGCCGGCACGATGCATCGATGGGACCGGAACGCGGCGCGAAACGCAGGCTTCGTCGCCGCGCTCTCGCTGCGCGCATTGATGAGTTTCATTCCGATGCTCAGGTCCTCGGCCCACGACGGAATCAAACCCCATCGCAGCAAGTCCAGGTGGCGCTGGCCCTCGATGACCCGCACGACGGGCGCGACCTGACTGGGTGCAATGTTGTACCGGGGACGCCATTCCTCGCTGTGCGCAGCATCCGGCCCCTCGATGCCAAACTGCTCGCGCAAGTGCTGCGGGGTGCTTTTGAGGACGTATCTGCCGCACATGGTCGCTCCCGGCGTGGTGGTCTAAAGCCCGAGCGTCGCCCATTCCCCGAAAAATTAAAAGACTGTTCTTTTATACAGTTTTTGTGTAGGCTTGCCCTCCCGTCTCGAAGGACAGCCTGCCATGCCAACATCTGCCGTTCTGCTTGCCGACCTCCCGTCGTCCGTTGCCGCGGCCGTCTGGCGGGGCGATGACATCGCCGCCCCTGCGGGCCCTGTCGTGGCCAGTGGCTGGTCTGCGCTGGATGCCGAGTTGCCGGGAGGTGGCTGGCCCTGCGGCAGTCTCACCGAGGTACTGAGCCCGCAACCCTCCCTGCTGGAATGGCGCCTGCTCGGTACGGCACTCGGCACGGTGGCTGCGGCCGGCGGCTGCGTCGTGGTGGTTGGGCCGCCCAAGCCACCCTACCTGCCCGGCCTGCAATCTCTTGGCCTCAGTGAACGGCAGCTCATCTGGGTGCAGGCCGAGGCTCCGGCGCAGCGGCTGTGGGTCACCGAGCAGTTGGTCCAGGCCGACATCGCCGGGGCGGTCCTCGCCTGGTTACCCCAAGTGCGACCGGAACAACTGCGCCGACTGCAGAGCCGTCTGCAGGGTGGCCGTGCCCTGTGCATCGCCCTGCGCCCCGAGGGCGTGCGCAGTGAATCCTCCCCCGCCGCGCTGCGCGTGCTCGCCCAGTCTGGACCGGACTGGTCCCTGCGCGTGCAGGTGCTCAAGCGTCGGGGTCCAGCGCATGACACCACACTGGTGTTGCCCGCCGTGCCGGTCTCGCTCGCGCCCATTCTGACCCGGCGCTCCCGTGTGCCGAGTCGTTTTGTCTCACTTCCAACCGGAGCCCGCCATGCTGTGGTGCGCGCTGCGACTGCCGAGTCCGTCCAGCTCTGAGCTGCCTGAGCCCCCTGCCGCCGCGCAGCGCGGTCTGGCCCTCTGGGCGCTGCAGTTCACGCCCCGGGTCGCCCTGTGCGACGAGGCCGTGCTGATGGAGGTTGCGGCCAGCCTGCGGCTCTTTGGTGGAGCCATCACGCTGGCCGCGCGGGTGCAGGCCGATGCGCCCACGCTAGGCGTTTCCTCTCTGGCCTGGGCGCCGACAGCGCTGGGGGCTCTTGCTCTGGCTCGCGCCGACATCGGCGGTGTTGATGCAGTTCCCCTGGATGAGCGCCTCGACCCGCTTCCTGTTGCCGCGCTGACCGCAGCCATGCCGCATGAGACCACCCTGGCGCAACTGGGTTGCCGCACCCTGGGCGACCTGCGCGCCCTGCCCCGCGGCGGCATCACCCGGCGCTTTGGCGCTGCACTCATTGACGCCATGGACCGGGCCTACGGCCTGCGCGCCGAGCAGTTGGCCTGGGTCACCGTTCCCGAAACCTTCACCGCCAAGGTGGAACTGATGGCCCGGGTGGAGACCGCCATGGCGTTGGTCTTTGCCGCCAAGCGCTTGCTGCTGCAGTTGCACGGCTGGCTGGTGGCGCGCAATGCCGGCGTGACCACCTTCACCCTGAGCTGGGTTCACGACACCATGCGGCCGAAGGACGTGGGGGTTGGTGATGCCCTTGTCATCCGCACAGCTGAGCCGATGCGCGATGTGGACCATCTCTCCCACCTCCTCGCCGAGCAATTGGCGCGGGTGCAACTCGCGGCGCCGGTCGAGTGTCTGGAATTGGTCGTGGACGACGTGCGCGACTACGCCCCGCCCAACGCCTCCTTGCTGCCCGATGCCAGCGCCGACCGGGAGTCCCTGACCCTCGCGCTTGAGCGCATTGCGGCGCGCCTGGGACCAGAGCGGGTGTTGCGACCGGCCCTGGTCGAGGACGCCCGCCCGGAATGGGCGCAGCAATGGCGGCCCGCCTCCGAGCCGGTGCGTCCCAAGCCCACGCGGCCGGACGGCATGCCGCAGCCCACATTCCTGCTGCCTGAGCCACTTCGACTAGCGGTGCGCAGCAACCGTCCGCTCTACCAGGGGGAGTTGCAGCTCTTGCTCGGCCCCCACCGGGTCGAGGGCGGCTGGTGGCACCGTGTGCAGGTGGCAGGCGGCACAGCCGAGAGCCGCCAGGTTGCGCGTGACTATTGGGTGGCACTCAGTGCGCATGCGGGCGCACTCTGGGTTTTCCAGACCCGGGTGGCCGGCGAGGACGCCGCCTGGTTCCTGCACGGCCTGTTCGCGTGAGGAAGGCATGGACCCCCTGCCCGACTATGTCGAGCTGCACTGCCGCTCAAATTTCTCCTTCCTCACCGGGGCCAGCCATGCCGAGGAGCTGGTCGAGCGGGCGCAGGAACTGCACTATGCGGGGCTGGCTATCACCGACGAATGCTCGCTGGCCGGCATCGTCCGCGCCCATGTAGCGGCCAAAGCCGCTGGCCTGCCCCTGTTGGTCGGCGCCCAGTTCGAGGTGGAAGGCGCGGCGCCTTGCACGCTGGTCGTGCTGGCCTGCAATCTCAACGGTTACGGCAATCTGTGCACGTTCATCACCCGACTGCGACGGGCCTCGCCCAAGGGAACCTACCGACTCGAGGCGCAAAGCATCACCGGTGAGGCGCTGGCCGATTGCGTGGTGCTGGCAGTGCCGCCGCGGCAGGCCACCGATGCCGGTCTTCTGGAGCTCGGTGCCTGGCTCCTGGCCCGGTTCACGGGACGGGTGTGGCTGGCCGTGGAGCTGCACCGGCGTCTCGATGACGAACGCTGGCTGGAACGGTTGCAGGCGCTGGCCGAGGCCACGGCGATTCCCCTGGTCGCGGCCGGGGATGTCCACATGCATCTGCGCTCGCGCAAACCGCTGCAGGACACCCTGACGGCCATTCGCCTGGGTCGGCCAATTGCCGAGTGTGGTCATGCGCTGCAACCCAATGCCGAGCGGCATCTGCGCAGCCGACTGCGCCTGGCCCTGACCTACCCTGCCGAGCTGCTGGCCGAGACCTTGCGGGTCGCCGCGCGCTGCCGCTTCTCGCTGGACGAACTGCGGTACCGGTACCCCAAAGAGGTGGTCCCCGATGGGGAGACCGCGGACAGCTATCTGCGTCGCCGTGTCTATGAGGGGGCTGGGCGGCGCTGGCCGGACGGCATGCACGCCAAGGTGCAGGATTTGCTGGAACATGAGCTCGCCCTGATTGCCGAGTTGGGCTACGCCCATTACTTCCTGACCGTGGATGACATCGTGGCCTTCGCCCGGTCGCGCCACATCCTCTGCCAGGGTCGCGGCTCGGCAGCCAACAGCGCGGTCTGCTACGCGCTGGGGGTCACCGAGGTCGACCCCGCGCAGCAGCAGGTGCTGTTCGAGCGGTTCATCAGCAAGGAGCGCAATGAGCCACCAGACATCGATGTGGACTTCGAGCACGAGCGGCGCGAGGAGGTCATCCAGTATCTCTATGCCAAATACGGCCGCGACCGGGCAGCGCTGACCGCTGCGGTCATCACCTACCGTCCCAAGAGCGCCCTGCGCGACGTGGGCAAGGCGCTGGGCTTTGACCTGGAGACTGTCGACCGCCTGGCGCGGAACGTGCAGTGGTGGGACGGCCGAGAAATCGCCCGCGTGCGACTGGAGGAAGTGGGTCTGGAACCGGACGCCTTGGGCGTGCAGCAATGGATGGCGCTGGTGCGGCAACTGCTGGGATTCCCGCGGCATCTGTCGCAGCACACGGGCGGCTTTGTACTGACCGAGGGGCCACTGTCGCGTCTCGTGCCCATCGAGAACGCGTCCATGCCGGAGCGCACGGTCATCGAATGGGATAAGGATGACCTCGATGCCGCCGGGCTGCTCAAGGTGGACATTCTGGCACTGGGCATGCTGACCGCCATCCGCAAGGCGCTGGACGCCATTGGGCAGAGCCGGGGGCAGGCGTTCGCGATGCAGGACATCCCGCGCGAAGACCCGCAGACCTACGACATGCTGTGCAAAGCGGATTCTGTGGGGGTGTTCCAGGTGGAGTCCCGGGCACAGCAAGGCATGCTGCCGCGACTGCAGCCGCGCTGCTTCTACGACCTGGTCATCGAGACGGCCATCGTGCGGCCCGGGCCGATTCAGGGCGGAATGGTGCATCCTTATCTCAACCGGCGTCAGGGCAAAGAGGTCGTGAGCTATCCCAGCCAAGACTTGAAGAACGTCTTGCAACGCACCCTGGGTGTGCCGGTGTTCCAGGAACAGGTGATGCAGATTGCCATGGTCGCCGCAGGCTTCTCGGCCGGAGAGGCCGACGGCCTGCGGCGGGCGATGGCGGCCTGGCGCCGCACGGGGTCGCTGGAGAAGTACCGCGACCGACTCATCTCAGGCATGGCTGAACGGGGCTACAGCGCGGACTTTGCTCAGCGCATCTATGAGCAGGTGCAGGGGTTCTCCGAGTACGGCTTCCCGGAGAGCCATGCGGCCTCCTTCGCCCTCCTGGTCTATGCCAGTGCGTGGATAAAGCGGCACCATCCGGCGGAGTTCCTCGCAGCCCTGCTCAACAGTCAGCCAATGGGCTTCTACACGCCCTCACAACTGGTGCAGGATGCCAAGCGCCATGGGGTGACAGTCCGGCCCATCGATGTGATGCACAGCGCCTGGGACTCGACCCTGGAGGAGTCCGTGCCCTACCCTGCGGTGCGACTCGGCTTGCGTCTGGTCAAGGGGCTGGGCAGGGAACCCGGCTTGCGCATTGCCGAGGCACGGAGGAGCCGGCCGCCGGTCGATGCCGAGGACCTCGCCAAGCGGGCGCAACTGGACACCACGGCGGTGCGGCAGCTTGCCGCTGCGGACGCCTTGCGGTCGCTGTCCGGGCATCGGCGCCAGCAGGTGTGGGAGGCGACGGCGGTGGAACGCATGCCCGCGTTCCTGGATGACGCGGTGCCCAAGGAGGACTGGCTGGAGCTTCCCGCGCCACCGGAGGGCGAGGACATCGTCTTTGATTACGCCACAACGGGCCTGACCTTGCGACGGCATCCGCTGGCGCTACTCCGACCGCTGCTCGCCAAGCGCAGGCTGCAGACGGCGGCGGAACTCGCCCAGGCACCAGACGGTCGGCTGGTGCGGACCTGCGGCATCGTGACCTTGCGACAGCAACCGGAGACGGCCAAGGGCACGACCTTCGTGTCCCTGGAGGACGAAACCGGCGTGGTGCAGGTGATTTGCTGGAAAGGGCTGCGGCAGCGGCAGCGCACCGTGCTGCTGCGGGCCAGGCTGTTGGCTGTCGCTGGGACTTGGCAGCGGGAGGGGAATACGGCCAGTCTCATTGCCGGGCACCTGGAGGACTTGACACCGCTGCTGGGAAGGCTGGCCACGCGAGGGCGGGAGTTTCGGTAGAGCCGGTTTTGTCCCATGGTTAGTACTTCTGTGCCAGGCGTTGCCAGGTGAAGCATGCACTTGTCACAGCCGCTAAGTCCTTGCTGCAATGGACAAAACGCAGTGCTGTGCCGAGTGAGACAAGTGAAAATGAAAACTTTCGCGAAAAAGAATAGGAAAGATAGGGCAGCAGAGCGGCAAGAAGTTTGTTTGTTTTCTCCTGGCACACCCGGCACGGCGGCACAGATTGGCACGGGATGGCAAGGGGGCGACGAGAAACAACCGCCCCCTTGCCACACATTCAGATGTCCAGGCTGTTCGTGCCGATGGAATTTTGACCCACCGTGCCGATTCAATTTTGACCCGGGGTCTAAGGCCGACTGCGTCGCAGTCGGGTGTGGATAAGTCTACGGTTTTTGCGTGGGGTTGGCTCCTAGTTGGTGGGTTTGGATCCTTGGGGCAAGCTGCGTCGGGCGTAGCCCAAAGCGGCTTGCCCCAAGGGTTTGTCTGTCAAAGCGGTGTCTCGGGCTCAGCGGACTGGGGTGCCTGTGCTGTGCCCGAACGCCTTTGCTCCCGCGCCTTGATGCGGGTCTTGGCGGTTTCCGTGCTGTGACGGAAGCGGTAGCTCTCGTTCCCGGTTTCCAGAATGTGGCAGTGGTGTGTGAGCCGGTCGAGCAAGGCGGTGGTCATCTTCGCATCGATGAACACGCTGGACCACTCGCCGAATGCCAGATTGGTCGTGATCAGCACGCTGGTGTGCTCGTAGAGCTTGGACAGCAGATGGAACAACAAAGCCCCGCCCGCCTGACTGAAGGGCAGATACCCCAGCTCATCGAGAATGACCAAGTCCATGCGCAAGAGGCTTGCCGCAATCCGCCCGGCTTTGCCCTGCGCCTTCTCCTGCTCCAGCGCGTTGACCAGATCGACGGTGGAGTAAAACCGCACCCGCTTGCCGTGCTGCGTGATGCCCGCCACGCCGATGGCCGTGCCCAGATGGCTCTTGCCCGTGCCGGGCCCGCCCACCAGCACGACGTTGTGCGCGCCTTCGGTAAAGGCCATGCTGGCGAGTTGCCCCACCAGCGTGCGATCAACCCTTGAGGCATCAAAGTCAAACCCCGCCAGATCCCGGTGCACCGGGAAGCGGGCCGAGAGGATTTGATGGCGCACCGAGCGCACGGCGCGATCTTCCTGCTCGGCCTGCAGCAAATGCTCGACGAGCCACTGCGCGGCATCCAGCCTGGCGTTCGTCCCCAGACCTTGCAAATCGGCCCAGGCGCCGGCCATGCCGTGCAGCCGCAACGCCTTGAGTTCCGCAATGACCTCACGCATGATCTCGCTCCTCGTCAGTCACCCGCAGGCGGTCATAGCGGGCCGTGTCGGCGCGGGGTGGATCGGCCATCGTCAAGGCCGTGGTCACTTGGGCGGGCTGGGGGCCAGTCTGCAAGCGCCCCATCACGTTGACCACATGCTCCACGCTGATGCGCCCGGACGGGGCCGTGGCTTCGAGCACCAGCGCGGCGGCCACCAGTACCGCCTCCAGCCCGGATGCGGGCACCAGCGCCAGCACCTGGGCCATGAGCCGGTCGCCCCCGTCTTGCCGCAGCAACGCCTGGCGCAGTTGCTGCAAGGGCTGGGGCAGATCGGCAAACGGCGCGCCGTTGCGCAAGGCTCCCGGTTTGCGTTGAATCAGCGGCACATAGTGCTGCCAGTCGTAGGTGGTCTGTCCCCGGTTGGCCAGCCGCGCATGGCGGGCCACACACACGCCGTCATGCACCACGACCACCTCGGTGGGATACACCCGGGTGCTCACCCGCCGCCCGGCGAGTTCACAGGGCACGGAGTAACGATTGCCAGCCATGGCCACCAGACAGGTGCTGCTGACCTTGACCGTGTTGTCCACATAGCCGTCGAACGCTGTGGGCATGGGCATGAGGTGCGGCTGCTCGTGCTCGAGCATCTCGGCCACGGTGAACTGGCTGAACTCGGGATGGAAGATCTCCTGCCACAAGCCACGGCAGCGCATGGCCAGCCAGGCATTGAGTTCGGCAAAGGAGCGCCAGGGCGTCGACAGGGCCTCAATCCACACACGTCGCCTGCTGTCCTGGACGTTCTTCTCCACCACCCCCTTCTCCCAACCGGAAGCGACGTTGCAGAAGTCGGGGTCGAACAGGTAGTGGCTGCACATCGCCGCAAAGCGCGCGTTGACGTCGCGCTTCTTGCGCGGGTGCACTTTGTCGACGGCCGTCTTCATGTTGTCATAGATGCCGCGATGCGGCACTCCGCCGAAGGCGGCAAACCCCTGGGTATGGGCGTCAAACAGCATCTCGTGACCTTGGCTGGGATAGGCCCCCAGCCAGAAGGCACGGCTGGCGCACAGCTTGACGTGGGCAACCTGCACGCGGTACGGCACGCCGCCCACCACCATGCTCTCTTCACTCCAGTCGAACTGGAAGGCTTCGCCCAGCGCAAACGTCAAGGGCACGAAGGCGTGCACAGGGCTCGTGCCATCGGCCTGTCGCCAGGCGCGCAGTAAATCGGTGACGCGGCTGTAGGCGCCGTCATAGCCTTGTCGCTTCAACTCGGCATGCAATGCCCTGGCCGTGCGCCGCTGCGCTTTAGGACGCTGCGCATCAATGGCCACGGCCTGCCGGAGCCACTCCACATAGGGCGCGAGCTTGCGCGAGGGTTGTGTTCGCCGCGCCGCGTACCGCGGTACGACATCGCCCGGCTGGCGTAGCCAGGTACGCACCGTGTTGCGCGACAGCCCCGTACTGCGGGCAATCTCTCGAACGGATTTGTTCTGGCGGAAATGCATCCGCCGGATCTTGCCAATCATGTCCATGGTGATCACTCCTGCCCCCCGTGCCTAAAAAAGCAGCAGGGTAGGTGGAACACCCGGGTCAATTTTGCGTCGGCATAACCTTCAAAAGTGGGTCAATTTTCGTTCGGCACGAACAAGTATGAACCGACGTCAGAGGTGAAGGCACTGGCCGAGGCCACCATTGAGCACGTTGAGCAGACGCCGATGATGCGTGACCCTGGGCAACATCTTGAGGACATGCGCAAAGCGGTGGCAGCAATGAGTGGCGCGGGGGCTGACTTTTCGGTGGTCCCCGGCGTGAAGGTTCAGGAGCGGTGGGTCGTACCTGTCGCTGCAGCCGATTGGCCACCTGTTTCCGCAGGAGTGGCAGATGGCATCGGTGAGAAGGGCAGCAGGAGTGAACCCGCCGTTGTGCATTGACCGCGGCGGCAAGGTGACACGCGGTGACTTGGAGGTCAGTGGCTACATGAAGTAGGCCACTAATCCATCCTCATGAGGAACAAGACACTATGACCACCAAAACATACCGCTCAGCCGGCATCGTTCTCGACCCTGTTCAGTTTGCAGAAGAGCTCACCACACTCAAGAAAAGACCTACTTCCCAAGGGCACGCGTTGCTGTGTGAGCTTCCTGATGCAGTCGTCCAACTCTTGGAGAACCCGCTCGTCCCCCACGGCGTTGGGATGGGCATCGCAGCAACGCAGAAGGGCATGCCGTGCACGGTTATTCATGTGCAAGCTGCGTCGACGCAAGCAATGTGCATCGTGCCGCTTGTCGACAAGGTCGCACAAAACTGGCTCATCGAAGCCGTCGAAAGTCGCAATGGAATGACGCTTGCGGTGTCTGTTACAGAGACGCAGCAGCTCGCACTGCTGAGTTCAATGCAGCTCGTCAATGACCCCAAGGGGCGGCAGTGGCGTGCAGCCAAGCAACAGGTCATGCGGGCACGCTATGAACTGAAGGCGGACGCCCGTGGTTTGGACATCTACAAGCTGCTGCTCGAACTCGAGGCAGCGCCGCGGTCCGTCATCAAAGGCTTTGCAGTCGAGACACTGCACGTGGTCGTCTGCATCCCTGACCCACAGTATGTGCCACCTGGGCGGTCGTCTGCTGCTGACACAATGGAAAACATAGCCTCGGTCATTCACTGACCGCCGAGCACGGTCTGAGGCGAGGACACGAGAAGAGCATGTGGACGCTGGCGATGCCAACGCGTCGCAAGCAGCAATTCCGGCGCCGACTCTTCCGAGGGTTCGGCGCCATTTTTATGCGTCGATTGAATGCACCGCCCCCATCAATTTGCATGTCCCATGCAATTCAATAGAAAAAGAAATTGGAATGCTGCGTCCCAGCATCCAACTCGCACGATTCAAAATCATCTCATCAAGCACGCATGAGAGGCCCTCACCGCCATCGGCGCCCGAGTTCCGCCGCCTGGCGCATGCCGGGTATCTCCCCCTGCCATAGGCGCACGGAATCCCCCGAAATGCATGTGCACTTCGTTCCCCGGAAGCTTTCATCGCCGAGAAATCGCACGTACCTCCACCTTGTCGACGTCTAGGCAACGGGCAATCTGCAAGAAGAACGCAAATGAAAACGTCCCACGATTGATGCGATTTGAGAGCGCCCTCGATTCAATTTCGATTCCTTGCAACTCAAGGAGCAAAGAGAGGCGTTTTGCACTGCAATCGTGCCGCGCCATGAGGGACTTGATGATGCGGCGCGCTTCGCGTTCCCAGTCGATAGTTTGCCTGCTATCTGCGCCTCCAGGATTTCGTTCGTTGCTCGGCATTGCTGTGCTCCATATTTCTATATTCGCATCATATTCGATGTTAATCTCGACGCAATAAATATTGTTTTCATCATTTTTGATGATTTGAATGAATCTGCGTCCTAGACGTTTGACCAGCGCAAATTGGTCAACGCACCCCGGGGCTGGTCCCGCGGATGCAGGTCAAACATCTTGGACATTTCTCAGTACGCTTCATCGGCCCCGCTTCACCAACGTCTCACCGAATTCCTGTTTCCACAGAAGGGCTCGCAACCTAATCTACCGTCGTCTACAGCTTCGCAGCCGTGGGCCATCGCCCGGCACACGTTGCTGCACTTTGATGACGCGATGGCAGCACGACTCGACGCCACCTTGCTGCGTGACGCCCTCGGTTGGCTCACGAAGTTCGATGCCCTCATCCGCGGCCTGGGCGATGACGAGCTCGAAGAATTGATTGCGTACCTGCAGAGCCAAGACCGCATGATTCGCGGTCAAACTCGCCGTGCAGACGACGCAGATGCCCGGAAGCTCTTGACGGATATGGAATCCCGTCATCGGTTCACCCTCGTCACGGAATCCGCGGAGCAGGAGCGCGCTGTCATAGACGTCATCAATCGCGCCCGGAGCAAGGCAATTGCCTCATGGCAGGCCGTCCTCGAGGGCACCTCCACTTTCACGGCCGAGATTCCCCCCTCCGAGCGGGGCCTTCTCCTGCAGGCACTCACCGGAGCGTCCCCCCAAAAGTGCCTGGAACACTGGGCGAGCATCAAGGGTAGTGAAAGAAACCTGAAGACCTACGACAAGTTCCGGGACATTGCAGACGACCTCGCCGCAATGCTCGACGGCCAATGCGTC
Source organism: Thiomonas sp. TH-17 (assembly GCF_057473305.1). Lineage (NCBI taxonomy): Bacteria > Pseudomonadati > Pseudomonadota > Betaproteobacteria > Burkholderiales > Thiomonas > Thiomonas sp. TH-17. The sequence continues at coordinate 2,418 of NZ_JBYCKI010000163.1, read as the reverse complement.
GAGGCACTGACTCGCGACCACGTGCGGCTCTACGCGGACTACCTGCGTGGTCGGGGAAACAGCCTCAACACCGTTCATGGCAAGCTGAGCATTTGCCTGACGCTTCTGAGTAGCTGCAACCTGGCCTCCGATACGCGACGGGCCTTTGCTGACATTCGCCCGGCCAAGGCACGCGCCCGGCAGCACAGCGCGCCGCGGCAGCCATTCACGCTTGACCAGCTAGGCGCCCTGCTCCAGGGGGTCTTTGCTGACACTTCGCTGCCGCCGGATGACCGGGTCATCGTCGCTCTGCAGGCGCTGGCAGGCGCGCGCCTGGAGGAAATCTGCTCCCTGACCGGCCCGCAGCTTGCCTGGACTGGTCAGCATTGGACAGTTGATTTTGTCGAGGCCGACGTACTACGGAAGCCATCGAACCGTCCGATGAAGCGACCACGGGCCGAAGGCCTGAAGTGTCTGGACTCTGTTCGAACCATTCCGGTGAATGTTTCTTCGATTAGAGGGCTGCATGAGCGACTCCTTGCTCTCAAGAAGGCTGCCGGAAAGGGCCGACTTTTCAGCCACCTGACCGCGAATCGCTACGGAAGTTTCGGCTCGGCCGTCGGAAAACGCCTGAACAAGCGCATTGACCAAGTCGTCGGCGAGGACCGTCGTTTGGTCCTGGAGAGCCTGCGTAACACCGCCGCCCCCGCCATGCGACGTGCTGGCATTGATTCGGATGAACGCCGGATGTTCATGGGCCATGCTCCCGTCGACATCCACGGGCGGCACTATGACCTTCCGACGACGGAAGACCTTCTCGCAGCATCGATGGCGGTGTCCGGCATGGTTGCCCAAGCACTATCCGGCCGGGACTATCCGGCACTGGATGGTCAGTATCGGGCACGCCGGATTCGCCGCTCCCGCGATGTTTCCGACAGCGCGACATCAGCGCTGTCAAGACACATGGTCAAGCAGCCGTCAGTCGTTGTTGATGAGCGGGAGGCGGACGGGCAACTCGATGCTGGCCATGGCCTTCACCAAGACGTCGACGGGCATGTTTCCATAGTGGCGGCCGACCTGCCCGTTGCTGTGCCCGGTCAGGGCATCATGCACATCCTCGGGGATACGAGCAGCTCGGCACAGGGTCTTGAACGTGTGCCGGAACGCGTGGAAGACAAGGGTCCTGTCGGCGATACCGCAACCTTGGGCATGACGCAGGTAGCGCCCCCACCATTTCGACCAGTTCCCGCTGCGCTTGCCGAATCGGTCCACAGTCAGCGCGGGAAACAGCCACTCCCCACCCGCAGTTCTGAGCCCATCGACGTAGCGCCCGAAGCCAATCCGGAGCAACTCGGCATGCACAGGAACCACGCGTATGGACGCGTTATTCTTGACCCGGGCAGTCAAGCCGTCAGGGCGAATATGAATCAGCAGCCCATGGACGGGGTCCGCCTCGACGTCGCGGACGCGCAGCTGACACAACTCTTCGAGGCGGCATCCAGTCAGAAGGCCGAGCGCCGGCAGCCAAGCACACGCATCTCCACCCGCGCCCCTCGGTCGCAGCCCCTTCCCGTATACCGGCGACGCGAAGACCGCGCCAAGCTCCTGCGCGTTGAACGGCCGTCGCCCGACGCTCTGCCCTTCCTGGCGCGGCACGCGAAGACCGCGGAACGGGTTGTTCTCCTGGAGACCAGCGTCAACGGCAGCCTGCATGATGGCGCTCAAGTGTCCGAGCTTTTTGGTGACCGTCTTCGGATGCAGCGAGGACGCAAGCAGGGAGTCCCTGTAAGCGGCCACGTTCCTGCGACTGACACGGGCCGCAGGCAGCTTGGCGAAGGTATCGAAAGCATCGGCGGTCGCTCGAAACTCGACCACGGTCCGCGGCGGGCGATTCGGGTTGAGCTTGCACCAGTACTCGAAGAGCGCGAGGAAGGTCTGGTCCTCAGGCACAGGGACGGCCGGGTACTCGCCCCCCAACGGAGGCATCGGCCCCGCTGGAGGGATAGCTCCAGCGCCTTGGGGCACCGAAACCAAAGGTGTGCCTGACACCAATGCCGACTCCTGAACCAGTGAAACCGCCGAACCAGCGGGGACCACAGGAATTGAAAGGCCAGAGAACCTGGCGAGCCATTGCGCGGCAAGGCCCATAGCGAGCACCCGCGCGACCTCACGGTCGGAAGTTCTCAAGGCAACACGGATGAGTTCGCCGTAATCACCGCGGTGCTTGCGGGGCACCCTCATCTGAAAGTAGTAAGCGCCGCGCTGCTGCGTCATGTACACCATAAAAAAAACCTCCTAGACGTTGACAAGGGCGTCGCAGAGGCTTGGCGTCGAATGACGTGTACAGCAAAAAGTACAGCAACCTGGAGGAAGCTGTCATTGATACGAGAAATTTCTATTACGTATCAACAACTTAGGCAATCATTGGCGGAGAGAGGG
>NZ_JBYCKI010000162.1:0-31140 GCF_057473305.1 Thiomonas sp. TH-17 | reverse complement strand
CAGCAGGGGTTTTGCTACCCCGCCTTCTTGGCGGAAAAGAGCAAACAGCGTGCGCTGCGAACCCAAGAGCAGATGCTATGAAGCTAGACCTGACCCCATCTGAGGTGCTTCTGACGCACGGGAAAATGCTACGAATCTAGACCTGACCCCGTTTTCGCTTGCGTTTTCGCTTGTGTTTAGCATGGCTTGTGGTGGCGGGAGGTCAAGCGGCATGGGGTGGGAGCACTTGGAATACGGGATTGGGGTCAGGTCTAGCATCGATGCATCGAATACTGTGAAGCAGGCCACGCCCATCATGGAGAGTTTGCTCTTTTACTGCATCACCGCCGCGATGGATTTGGCGACGTAGTCCACGTTGTGAAGATTGATCGCGGCCACGCAGATGCGGCCGGTGGATACGCCGTACACACCGAATTCGGTGCGCAGGCGCTCCATCTGGGCGGCGGAAAGGCCGGAATAGCTGAACATGCCCTTCTGGCGGGTGATGTAGGACAGATCGCCTTTCACGCCGGCGGCGGCGAGTTTGTCCACCAGGGTGCTGCGCATGGCGCGGATGCGCTCGCGCATGCCGGCAAGCTCTTGCTCCCACTGGGCGCGCAGTTCGGGCGACGAGAGCACGGTGGCGACGATCTGCGCGCCGTGGGTGGGCGGGTTGGAGTAGTTGCTGCGGATGACGCGCTTGATCTGCGACAGCACGCGGCCCGCTTCTTCTTTGCTGGCGCACACCACGCTCAGGGCGCCCACGCGTTCGCCGTAGAGCGAGAAGCTCTTGGAGAAAGAGGTGGCGACGAAGAAGTCGAGCCCGGCGGCGAGAAATTGCTGGATGACTGCGCCGTCTTCGGCGATGCCTTCGCCAAAGCCCTGATAGGCCATGTCGAGGAAGGGCACGAGGTTGCGCGCCTTGAGCGCGGCGATCACCTGGTTCCACTGTGCCGGGCTGATGTCGTAGCCGGTGGGGTTGTGGCAGCAGGCGTGCAGTACGACGATGGTGCCCGCGGCGGCGGCGTTCAGCGCGGCCAGCATGGCGTCGAAATTCACGCCCTGTTGGGCGGCGTCATAGTAGGGATAGGTGCCCACGTTGAAGCCCGCGGCCTCGAACAGCGCGCGGTGGTTTTCCCAGCTCGGGTCGGAGATCAGCACTTGCGCGTTGGGGTTGAGGCGCTTGAGGAAGTCGGCGCCCACTTTCAGCCCGCCGGTGCCGCCCAGGCCTTGCACCGTGGCGATGCGGCCCGAGGTGACGGCCTCGTGGTCGGCGCCGAACACCAGACCCTGCACCGCCTTGTCGTAGGCGGCGATGCCGTCGATGGGCAGATAGCCGCGCGGCTTGGGCGCCTGCATGAGCTGGGCCTCGCCCGCCTTCACGCAGGCCAGCAGCGGCAGCTTGCCGTCGGCGTCGGTGTAGACGCCGATGCCCAGATTCACCTTTTTAGGGTTGGGGTCAGCGGCAAATTGTTCGTTCAGGCCGAGGATGGGATCGCGCGGGGCCATTTCCACGCGGGAAAAAAGCGACTGGGTCATGGGAGATGGGAGGTGAGGTGACGGGAAAACCGGGCTTGCGGGACAATAGACGCTGCAAAGCGGGCCGATTTTACGCCCGGGCTGACGCGCCAGCCGCCGCGCTGTGGCGCAGGCTGACGACTCTTCCTCTGACGGTCTTCCCCATTCCACCCTCCGCCCATGTCCGCTCCGAAACCCGTTGCCACGCTCGACCCGGACAAGTTCGTCAGCTTTCCCGACTCGCCGTTCCGTCTGTACCAGCCTTATCCGCCGGCGGGCGACCAGCCCACGGCCATCGCCCAGCTTGCCGAAGGCGTGGGCGACGGGCTGAGCTACCAGACCCTGCTGGGCGTGACCGGCTCGGGCAAGACCTACACCATGGCCAATGTGATCGCCCGCATGGGGCGGCCCGCTATTGTGTTTGCGCCCAACAAGACGCTGGCCGCACAGCTCTACAGCGAGTTCCGCGAGTTCTTTCCGAAAAACGCGGTCGAGTATTTCGTCAGCTATTACGACTATTACCAGCCCGAGGCCTATGTGCCGCAGCGCGACCTGTTCATCGAGAAAGACAGTGCCATTAACGAGCACATCGAGCAGATGCGGCTGTCGGCCACCAAAAGCCTGCTGGAGCGGCGCGATGTGGTGATTGTGGCGAGCGTCAGCGCGATTTACGGCATCGGCAATCCGTCGGACTATCACGCCATGATTCTCACCGTGCGCACCGGCGACCGCATGGGCCAGCGCGACGTGATCGCGCAACTGGTGCGCATGCAGTACCAGCGCAACGAGGTCGATTTCACTCGCGGCACCTTCCGCGTGCGCGGTGACCGCATCGACATCTTTCCGGCCGAGCACGCCGAGCTGGCGGTGCGCATCGAGCTGTTCGACGACGAGATCGAGTCGCTGTCGTTGTTCGACCCGCTCACCGGCGTGGTGCGGCAGAAGATTCCGCGCTTCACCATCTACCCCAGTTCGCATTACGTCACCCCGCGCGAGAAGGTGCTTGAAGCCGTGGAGGGCATCAAGCAGGAGTTGCGCGAGCGCTCCAAGGAACTCACCGGCATGGGCAAGCTGGTGGAGGCGCAGCGGCTGGAACAGCGCACTCGCTTCGATCTGGAGATGCTCACCGAAATCGGCCACTGCAAGGGCATCGAGAACTACTCGCGGCATCTCTCGGGCGCCGCGCCGGGCGAGCCGCCGCCCACGCTGGTGGACTATCTGCCGCCTGATGCGCTGATGTTTCTCGACGAAAGCCATGTGCTGATCGGCCAGTTCAACGGCATGTACAACGGCGACCGCGCGCGCAAGCAAACCCTGGTGGAGTATGGTTTTCGGCTGCCCTCGGCGCTGGACAACCGGCCGCTGAAGTTCGCCGAGTTCGAGGGCAAGATGCGGCAGACCGTGTTTGTCTCCGCCACCCCGGCGGACTATGAAAGCCAGCACGCGGATCAGGTGGTGGAGCAGGTGGTGCGACCCACGGGGCTGGTGGACCCGATCATTGAAGTGCGGCCGGCCAGCAGCCAGGTGGACGATGTGCTGGGCGAAATTCGACTGCGGGTGGACAAGGGCGAGCGCGTGCTCATCACCACGCTCACCAAGCGCATGGCCGAGCAGCTCACCGACTATCTCGACGAAAACGGCGTGAAGGTGCGCTATCTGCACTCCGACATCGACACGGTGGAGCGGGTGGAAATTCTGCGCGACCTGCGGCTGGGAGTGTTTGACGTGCTGGTAGGCATCAACCTGTTGCGCGAGGGGCTGGATATTCCCGAGGTGTCGCTGGTGGCCATTCTGGATGCCGACAAAGAGGGTTTTCTGCGCTCCACCCGGTCGCTCATCCAGACCATCGGCCGCGCGGCGCGCAATGTGAGCGGCATGGCCATTTTGTATGGCGACCGCATCACCGACTCGATGCGTCGCGCTATCTTTGAGACCGAGCGCCGTCGCGCCAAGCAGATCGCCTTCAACGCCGAGCATGGCATCACCCCCACCGCGCTGAACAAATCGGTGCGCGACCTGATCGACGGCGTGGTGCAGACGCCGGGCAAGGGCTTGCGCGCGGGCAGCGTGGAGCGTGAAATTGCGGAACTGCAGATCGACAACGCGCAGGACGTGGCGCGCGAGATCAAGCGTCTGGAAAAGCGCATGATCGAGCACGCGCGCAATCTTGAGTTCGAGCAGGCCGCGCGGGTGCGCGACCAGCTTGGGCTACTGCGGCAGCGGGTGTTCGGCGGCGGCGACGATCACGACACCGACGCCCAGCAAAGCGCCTGAATCTGTTTTTGTTTCGCACCTCATCGAGATCCCAGGAGGTTGACCATGCAAACGCCATCGCATCCGACTTTGCCCACGCGGCGCCACGCCCTGCGCTGGCTGGGCGCAGGTCTGGGCAGCTCCGTGCTGGGCGCTTGCGGCGGCGGGGCGGTGCTGGTGTGGGGCGAAACGCCGGCCTCGGCGGCGTCGAGTCCGTTGCCGGTCGATACGCAGCCTGCGGTCAAAGCGGCGGCGGTGATTGTGGCCAGCGGTCTGTCGCGGCCGTGGGCGCTAACCTTTCTGCCCGATGGCCGCATGCTGGTGACCGAGCGCACCGGCGCGCTGCGCATCGTCGGTCTGGACGGTAAGGTGGCGGCGCCGATTGACGGTGTGCCCGCAGTGGACGCCCGCGGGCAGGGCGGCCTGCTCGACGTGGCGCTCGATCCTGCCTTTGCGGCGAATCGTCGCGTGTATCTGAGCTATGCCGAAGCGGGTACGGGAGCCGAGGCCGGGCGCAACGGCACCGCAGTGGCGCGCGGGGTGCTCTCAAACGACAGCACGCGGCTGAGCGACGTGCAGGTGATCTTCCGCCAGACGCCCAAAATCGACAGCACGGCGCACTTCGGCTCGCGGCTGGTGTTCGCGCCAGACGGCACCCTGTTTATCACCCTGGGCGACCGCTACAGCCAGCGCGACGCGGCGCAGGATTTGTCCAATACCCTGGGCAAAGTGGTGCGCATTCACGCTGACGGCAGCGTGCCGAAAGACAATCCTTTCGTCGGCCGCGCCGGGGTGCGCGAGGAGATCTGGAGCTACGGACACCGCAATGTACAGGGCGCGGCGATCCATCCGGTGACGGGCGAGTTGTGGACGCACGAGCACGGCCCGCAGGGCGGTGACGAAGTCAACATCACCCGCGCCGGGCGCAACTACGGCTGGCCGAAGATTTCCTACGGCTGCGAATACGGCGCGCCGGTGGGCAACTGCCCGCCCGTGGGCGGCGCCACCAGCGCGCCGGGTATGGAACAGCCGGTGACCTATTGGGTGCCAACGTCCATCGCGCCCTGCGGCATGGCGTTCCATACCGGCAGCGTGTTCCCGCAATGGCGCGGCAACCTGTTCGTCGGCGCGCTGGCCGGGCAGGCGCTGTGGCGGCTGCAACTCGACGGCAACAGGGTGGTGTCGCGCGAGGCGCTGCTCACCGATCTGGGCGAGCGCATCCGCGATGTGCGCCAGGGGCCGGATGGCGCGATCTACCTGATTTCAGACGGCGCGTCGGCCAAGATTTACCGGCTGCAGCCGGTGTGAATGCGGCATTGAAGCGGCGTTAAGATGGGTTGCACCTTCGGAGCGAACCATGCCCAGATACGCATTCGACCCGCCGCACTACACCTACGACGACTACAAGCTGTGGGAAGGCCGCTGGGAGCTGATCCAAGGCACGGCCTATGCCATGTCGCCAGCGCCGTCGATTGCGCATCAGGCGGTGAGCAGCAAGATTGCGTGGGTATTGGAAGATGCGCTCAAGGATTGCGCCGAATGCCGCGCGCTCCTTCCCGTGGACTGGCGCATCAGTGAAGACACCGTGGTGCAGCCCGACAATCTGGTGGTCTGCCATCCGGTCGAGGGCGCCTACATCACCCGCGCGCCAGAACTGGTGTTTGAAATTCTCTCCAAGTCCACCGCGAGCAAAGACCAGCACGCCAAGTTCACCATCTACGAGACCGAGGGCGTGCGGTATTACGTCATGGTGAATGTGGATGTTCGTGTCTGCAAGGTCTTTCACCTGCAGGATGGGCGCTACATCAAGCTGGCCGATGCGGTGGACGAAACCCTCAGTTTCGATCTCGGCAAATGCCGCATCGCCTTCGACTTCAGCCTGATCTGGTCGAAGTGAGGCGTTGCGTGTAGCGCAGGATCAGCCCGCCTTCTGCGGCGTTGCGCAGCGTCACTTCGCCGCCGAGCCGCAGCGCGATCTGGCGGATGATGGACAGGCCCAGCCCGCTGCCTTCGCTTTGCGCGCCAGGCAGGCGCACGAAGGGATCGAACACCCGCTTCAACTGCTCGGGCGCAATGCCGGGGCCGCTGTCCTGCACTTCGATGTCCGCGCGTTCGCCCTCGGCCCGCACCCGCAGATCGACTCGTCCACCTTCCGGGGTGTAGCGCAGGGCGTTGTCCACCGCGTTGCGCAGCAGGGTGTAGAGCAGAGCGGGGTCGGTGTCGATCTCTACCTTCTCGGCTCGGTCGATGCCCAGGTCGATGCGTCGGCTCTCGGCCAGCGGCAGCAGATCGGTGATCACTTCGCGCATCACGCTGGCCGGGTCGAGAGTCTGCCGCAGCGTCGTCTGCTCGCCTTGTGAACGGGCGAGGCTGAGCAACTGCTCGACCACGGTGCGGGCGCGGCGCAGGCCATCTTGCAGCGCGCCGATGCGCTGCCGCGCCTGCGGTTCGAGCTGCAGCGGCTTGAGGTTGTCCACCTGCATGCTGAGCACGGCGATGGGCGTGCGCAACTCGTGGGCAGCATCGGCGACGAAGCGGCGCTGCTGTTCCATCGAGGCGTTCAGGCGACCCAGCAGACGGTTGATGGAGTGCACGAAGGGCAGGATTTCCTGCGGCACATCGGTTTGCGGCAGGGGCTGCAGATCGGCTTCGCTGCGCGCGTCTACGCCCTGCGCCATCTGCCGCAGCGGCCGCAGCGCGCGCCTGACCACCGCGGCAGAAAGCAGGGCCAGCAGCGGAATGAGCCCGAGCAGCGGAAACAGCGTGCGCTGCGCGCTGTCAATGGCGGCGTCGGTGCGCAGATCGGTGCGCTGCGCCACGGCAATGCGCCCCCGCTCGCCTTGCTGCACGAACACCCGCCAAGCATGGTCGCCGCTTTGCACCACATGCATGCCGTCGCTCAGATCGGCCGCAAGCCGCAGCCCGTGCGCGCCCACGGGCGCGCCCAGCTTCTGCACCACGATGCGGGCGTCTTTGTCGACATCGGCCCCGGCGGGGTTCAGCGCACTGTCGGGCAGATTGCCCCAGCGCTGCACCAGGCTGGCGATCTGGCGCAGTTGCGCGTCCTGCAGTTCGTTGGCTTCCTGATAGCCAAAAAAGTACGACAGCGCCGCCGTGCCCAGGCCGACGACGACCACGCTCACGGTCATCCACAGCCAGAGTCGGCGCAGCAACGATTGCGCGCCCCAGTGGCGTAACGCGGTCAGGGGATTCATGGCGCCTTGTCCGTATCGCCGCGCGGCGCCAGCCAGCCCACGCCGCGCACGTTCTTGATGACTTCGGGCGCGAGTTTTTTGCGCAGACTGTGAATGAGAAACTCCACCGCGTTGCTTTCCACTTCTTCGTTCCAGCCGTAGATGCGGTCTTCAAGTTCGCTGCGCGACAGAATGGCGCCGGGGCGCAGCAATAGCGCGTGGAGCAGAGCGTATTCGCGCGCGGTCAGACGCTGCGTCTGCCCCTGAAACCGCACCTCGCGAGAAACGGGGTCGAGTTCGAGCACGCCGTTGGACAGCACCGGCTGCGCCTGTCCGCCCTGGCGCCGCGCCACGGCGCGGATGCGCGCGAGCAGCTCAGCGCTCTCGAAGGGCTTGACCAGATAGTCGTCTGCGCCCAGGTCGAGGCCGCGCACCCGGTCTTCGAGCGCGTCGCGCGCGGTGAGAATGAGGATGGGCAGGCTGCTGCCCGCCTGCCGCAGCGCCTGCAGCACCGACAGGCCATCGCGCTTGGGCAGGCCGAGGTCGAGCAGCATCAGCTCGTACTCGCCGCCTTGCGCCGCGCTCAGCGCCGAAGCGCCGTCGAGCACCCAGTCCACCGCGTGGGTGGCGTCTCGCAGGGCTTCGCGCGTGGCGGCGCCCAGCATGTGATCGTCTTCAACCAGGAGGATGCGCATGGTTCACTCGGTAGGGGCGGAGACTGCAGACAAAGGCAGATTGTCGTTCGGCGGCGCGTCGTCCAGCCTGCCGCGCATCAGCTTGAACAGCACGGGCATGAGCAGCAGCACCAGCGGCATCTGCACCGTCAGCCCGGCAATGATGGCCACCGCCAGCGGCTGTTGCATGGCCGAACCCTGGCCCAGCGCGAGGGCCAGCGGCGCCAGGGTGAGCATGGCAGCCAGCGTGGTCATGGCGATGGGGCGCATGCGGTTCTGTCCGGCGGCCACCAGTGCGGCATCCAGACCCTGCTCAGGGTGCTCGTGCAGCAAAGACTGCACTTCGCTGAAGTAGAAGATGGCGACTTCGGTGACGATGCCCACGATCATGGTCATGCCCATCATGGCCGAGATGTTCAGCTCGATGCCCGCCGCCCACAGGCCGATGAACACCGCAGGCAGCGCCAACAGCGGCATGGACAGAATGGCGATCGCCACCTTGAAACGCTCATACAGAAACAGCAGCAGCAGAAACACCAGCAACACGGCCGCGCCGAGCACGCTGATCAGGCCCTGAAACGCGATTTGCTGCTGCTTGTACAGGCCGCCGAGCTGGGCATAGATGCCGGGTGGAAAGTAGCCCGGCGCGTCAATGAGTTTTTTCACGTCAGCAATGGTTGAGCCCAGGTCTCGACCGCTGATGCGTGCGGTGACGGCCGCCATCGCCTTGAGGTTGTCGCGGTGAATTTCCGGCTGGCCAGTCAGCACCTTGAGGGTGGCGATGCGCCCCAGGGTGAACACATGGCCGTCGAGTGCGCGCAGCGGCAGGCGGGCGATGTCGTCGGTGGTCTGGCGCAGCGCCAGCGGCGTCCACAGCCGCACGCCGACCATCTTCGGGCCTTGCTGAATTTGCGTCACCACGCTGCCGCCGATGAGGGTCTGCAACTGCTGCTGCACCTGCTGCGGATCGACGCCTTCGAGCGCGGCGCGGGTGGGGTTGATGTGAATGTCGAGCGCGTCGCCCGCGGGCTTGATGCCGCTGCGCACATCGACGATGCCGGGAATCTTGCCGATGGCCGCCGCAGTGCGGTGCGCAAGCTGGGCGAGCTGCTGAGGGTTGTCGTCGAAGATTTTGATCTCCACCGGCTGCGGCACGGCGGTGAGGTCGCCGATGAGGTCTTCCATCAACTGCGCGAGCTCGATTTTTACGCCCGGAACCTGGGTTTCGATGCGCTGGCGCACCTCCTCCATCACCACGTCGATCGACTTGCGCGGCGGGGGCTTCAATCGCACGAAAAAGTCGCCCTCGTTGGCTTCGGTCACGCCGCCGCCGAGCTGCGCTCCGGTGCGGCGCGACCAGGTCTGCACTTCGGGCGTGGTGCGCAGAATCTGCGCCACCTGCGACAGGATGCGGTCGGTCTCGGTTAGCGAGGTGCCGGGCGGCGTGCGGTAGTCGAGAATGAAGCCGCCTTCATCCATATGCGGCATGAAGCCGCTGCCCACCTGCCCATAAGCCAGCCAGCCCGCGAGCAGCAGCGGCACCAGCCCCAGTGCGGCCAGCCAGGGGCGACGAAGGCTGGCGCCCAGCACCCGGGCGTAGCCGCGCTGCACGGCAGAGAGCCAGCGGCCGTTTTCACGCTGCGCTTCGCGCGCGATGTCCTTGGGGGTGAGCAGCTTGTCGGCCAGCAACGGCACGGCCAGCCAGGCGACGAAAAAGGAGATGACGAGGGCGGCAGCCATGGTCAGCGACAGCGCCTTGAAAAACGCGCCAGTCACGCCGGAGAGGAAGGCCAGCGGCAGGAAGATGACCACGGTCGAGGCGCTCGACCCGGCCAGCGGCCGCAAATACTCCATCGCGGCGTGCAGGATGCCGCTGTGCCGCGCTTGCGCTTCGCCCCGATGCCGCGCTTCACTCAATCGCCGCACGATGTGCTCGCTCATCACGATGGCGTCGTCGATCACCAGCCCCACCGCAGCCGCCATGCCGCCCAGGGTCATGATGTTGAAACTCATGCCGAGGGCGTAAAGCAGCACGACGGTGGCGGCCAGCACCGAGGGCACGGTGATGACCGCGATCAGGGTGATTTTCAGGCTGCGCAAAAACAGCAGCAGCACCCCGGCGGCCAGCAGCACGCCAATCAGAATGGCGTCGCGCACGCTGGCGGCGCTGTCCACCACCAGGGTGCTCTGGTCGTACCAACTGGCCAGATGTGCGCCGGGCGGCAGCGGGGTTTTTGCGAGCAGTTCGCGCACATGGCGGGCGATCTGCACGGTGTTGCCGCCGGGTTGCTGGTAGATGTTGAGCAGCACGGCGTCCTGCCCGTTCGCGGTGATGCGCACCCATTGCGGCACGGTGCTGCGCGAGATGCGCGCCACGTCTTTGAGCCGAATGACGCCGTCCGGCCCGGCCCGCAGCACGATGTCGCCGATCTGCGCGCCATCATGCAGGCGCGAGTCGGCCAGGGCGAGCAGGAGCTTGTAGCGGTCTTGCAGATGGCCCACGGCCTGCACGCCGTTGGCGGCGCTGACCGCATTGCTCACATCCTGCAGCGCCAGACCCAGCGCCTGCAGCTTCAGCGCATCGAGGGTGACGTGATATTCCTCCTGCGCGCCGCCCTGAATCTGTACCCGCGCCACCCCGCCGATGCTGGACAGCAGTGGCCGCAACTGGAATTCGGCCAGGTCGTAGAGCTGGGTGGGGGTGAGCGTTTTGGACGTCAGGCTGTAGGCGATGACCGGATCGACCGTCGGGTCCATGCGCTTGCTCGACACCTGGGCGCCCGGCGGCAGTTGCGGCAGCATCTGCGTCACGGCTTCGTTGACCTGCACCGCGGCCAGCGCCATGGGTGTGCCCCAGTCGAAGCTCACCGAAATATCTGCCGTGCCGCGACTGGTGGTGGATCGCACATCCACCACGCCCGGCACGCGGCGCACCGCCTGCTCCAGCGGCTGCGTGACTTGCAACATCATCTGGCTGGCGGGGCGGTCGCCCGCGTCGGCGCTGACGACCACGCGGGGAAAGTCCACATTCGGAAACAGGCTCACGGGCAGCTTGAAGGCGGCAAACACCCCGCCGACCGCCAGCAGCGCGAGCAGAAACAAGACGGAGCGTCGATGGCGTTGCAGCCAGACCGAGGCGCCGCTCATCGCTGGGCTCCTGTCACGCGCAGCGCCATGCCGGGGCGAAGTTCATAGTTGCCGGCGACGACCAGCGGCAAAGCAGGGTTCAAAGCGCCGGTGATGCCGGTTTGCAGGCCGCTTTCTATGGCGATCTGCACGGGCACGCGCAGCGCCTTGCCGTGGTCGTCCTGAAACACGAAAGCGCCGCGCTCGTCCTGCAGCACGGCGTCGCGCGGCACGACCCAGCCGCGCCAGCGACCGAGCACCATGTCGGCTTGCACGCTGGCTCCGGGCGGAGGAAGGCTGGCCTGCGCTGGCAGCGCCATTAGCACGTCCAGTCGCTGGGTCTTGGGGTTGATGGCCGCTCCAACGCTGCGGATCGTGCCCTGCCAGTGCTGCGCGGGGTCGAACACCGAGATCAGCCGCACGGGCTGCCCGGGTTGCAGGCGCTGCGCGTCCTCCGGCGGCACGCCGGCCAGCGCTTGCAGACTGCCGCCGCGCCCGATTTGCAGCAGCGGGCTGCCGACAGCGAGCAGATCGCCTGGCGCGGCGTTCACCGCCAGCACGATGCCGTCTTGCGGCGCCAGCACCCGCGTCGCCGCCTGCCCCGCGCCTTGCTGCTGCAGGCTGTGCAGTTGCGCCTGCGCGTCGGTCAGGGCCTTGCGCGCCACATCGACCTGCGCCTGCGTCGCGAGCTGTTGCGCCTTGAGCGCGGTCATGCGGTCGAGCTCGCCCTGCGCAAAAGAGACGGCGGCCTGCGCCTGGCTGTAGGCCAGCGCGGTACTGGCATCGCTGTGCAGCGTGGCCAGCACCGCGCCCTTGCGCACGGCCTGGCCGACATGCACGGCCACGGTTTGCACCTGCATGGCATGCTGGAAGGTGATGGCCTGAGTCTGGCTGGCGGGCACCTGCACCACGGCGTAGGCGCGCAGGGTGTGCAGCAGCTCGCCGCGTTGCAGCGGCGCGGTCTGTACCTGTGCGGAGATGGGGCTGTCTGCAGCGAACGCACTCGGCAGGCTGCCAAGGGTCAGGAAAAGCGAGGGCAGACTCAGTGCGGCGAGAAGGGCGATGCGGGCGCGGCGGGCACGAGTGGGCAGGGTCATAGCGGTGCGGCTCAGGGTTTGGACGGTGGAACGAGGGCGGCGGCCTGACGGTAGGGGCCAAGACCGGTGAGCAGTTGCAAGGCCAGAATTTGCTCGGCGCGCTGTTGCGCGTTGGCTTGCAGCGCCAGGCGCTGGTCGAGCAGGGCGGTGCGCTGGTTGATGAATTCCAGCAGGCTCATGCCGCCCTGCTGCAGCGCCTGCTGTGCGGCGGCATCTGCCGATGCCAGCGCGGGCAGGGCGTCCTGCAGAGTCTGACGCTGCTGCTGCAGGAGCGCGATGTCGGCCTGCGCCTGCCGTACATCGGCATCGGCCTGATCGAGCCGGGCCTGGTAGTCGGCCTGGAGTTGCGCGCGGGTGGCGCGCTGCGTGGCGATCACCCCCTGATTGCGGTTGAACAAAGGCAGGCTGATGTTCACGCCAAAGCCCACGGTGTTCACCCCAGCGGTATCTCGCGCTCGGGTGAAGCCAAGGTTGAAGGCTGGGAACTGGCCGAGCACGGCCTGCCAGACCTTCTGCTCCTGCGCGGCATAGCCGGCCTGTAGCGCCATCAGATCGGGGCGGATATGCGGCAGGGTATTCAGCGCTGCATCCACCTGCGCGGCGGTGGGCGCAGCTTGTTCAGAGGGCGCGGCCAGCGGTAGCGGCACATCGGCCTGCAGCCCGAGCAGGGCATGGAGCCGCGATAGCAGGCCGAGCTGCTGGCGTTCGATCTGCTGGATGGTCTGGGTGAGGGCTTGCAGCGGGACGAGCTGCGCGTCCACATCCAGCCGGGTCACATTGCCCTGCGCCAGCGCGGCTTGACTGCGCTGCAGGCGTTGCGTGAACAGGCTGCGCTCCTGTTCCAGAATGCCCAGCCGCGCGGTGTTGCCGGTGATCCGGGTGTAGAGCAGGCGGGCTTGCGCCACGGTCTGCCATTCGGCCCACAGCACCTGCAGATTGACTTGGGTGGCGGCGTGCTGTGCGGCGCTTTGCGCGGCGTGGTGGGTGATGAGCGCGGCGATGTCGTAGGACAGTCCGAGGTTGTACGCCGAAGTCGTTGCTCCGGCGCTGTTGCCGGGGAAGTCTTGCGACAGGCTGAGTTGCGGATCGGGCAGCAGCCCGGCGTCGAAGGCTTGCGCGCGCGCCACGCCCAGCCGGGCGCGCTCGGCCTTGAGCTGCGGGTTGTTGAGCACGGCGAAGATGGCCAACCCGGTGGCGTCCAGCGGCTTGGCGGTATCGAAGTTGTAATGCGCCAGCGCGGGCAGCGCGATCTTGCCGCGCGCCACATCCAGGCTGTTCGCCGATGCGGCCAGATCGGCGGAAGTCGGTAGCGGCTCAGGGTGATAGCTGGCGCAACCGCCTAGAAGCAGAGCGGCGAGCAGAACGGCGCGGGATAAATGGGGAGCCGTCATGGCAGCGTGTTTTGGCGTAACAATTTGCTTCATCGTAAAACCCAACCTTGACGAATGGCCGGTGCGAACAGCTTGCGATAGAGGCCAGTGAGTAAAGGCATCGCGGGTTCCAGCAGACGATGCCGCGCCAGATGGACGACGAGCGCGGCCATCAGTCCCGCCAGCGCGGCCCCCGCCATGTCCAGCGGCCAATGCACGCCGAGATACACCCGCGCCCAGGCTACAGGCAGGCCGAGCAGCGCCAGCAGCAGACCCGCCTTGCGCCATGTCGGCGTCAGCAGCAGACTGGCCGCGACCGAAGCGATCACGGTGAGGTGATCGCTGGGAAAGCCGCTGTCCGGCGCATGCGCCAGCAGCGCGGGGCCAAGGCCGATGGCGAAGGGGCGCGGCTCGAACACCGCCAGCCCGATGATCTGATTGATGCCCAGCGCCACGAGGGCCGCCGCCGCGGCCTGCAGCAGCGGCGGGCGCAGCGCGTCCGGGTGGCGCAGCCAGCCCCAGATCAACAGCAGGGGCGCGGCGTAGATGGCGTATTCGGCAAAGAACAGCGCCACGTCGATGCTGATCTGTGACGCAGCGCCGTGGGCGGCCCAATGGGTGTAGAGCCCCAGATTGAGGTCATTCCAGAAAGCAGGGAAATGCAGCATGGCGTGGCGTTGTTTTTGTGGGTTTGCAAAACAAGACCGCCCCTGCGCAGCTTGGATGATTTCCGGCGGAGCGGGGACGGTTGAAGCGATCAGTCCTGCTGATCGTGGTCGTCGTGATCGTTGCGGTCTTCGGTCGAGGCGATGACCGTGCCTTGATCCGGGCTGATCTTCACGTCGAATACCTGCGGGCCTTTGACCACTTCCACGTCATACACCGCCTTGCCCGCGTGCTGCTCGACTTCGGCCTTGGAGGCCGTGCCGCCCACATGCTGTTCGGCCGCGATGACGGCCTGACTCAGGCTGATTTTGGCGTTGGGGATGATGCGGGCGTCGTTGCCCGGATGGCCTGCTGCATAGACGCTGACACCAGCCGCTGCCGAGGTGAGAGCGAGGGCCGCGAGGGCCAGTTTGGATTTGCGTTGGAACATGATGAACTCCCTGAAAAATTGAACATGGCACCGATTGGGTGTGAGCCAAACTTTAGGCAGCGAGTCTTAGCGGTGGCATAGGAGGTCTTATCCTTGCGGTATGCAGATTTCGTCCGATGCCTCTCCTTCAACTTCAGCGTCAAAACCCCGGCTGGGCCTGGCGCTGGGCGGCGGCGCGGCGCGCGGCATGGCGCACCTGGGCGTGCTGCGGGCCTTGGCCGACGCTGGGATGCGGGTCGATGTCATCGCCGGGTGCAGCATCGGCGCGCTGGTCGGGGCCATTGCCGCGGCGGGCCGCACTGACGGGCTGGAGGCCACGTTCAAGACCTTCGACTGGAGAAAGACCCTGTCGTTTTTCGATGTGGTGTTTCCGCGCTCGGGGCTGATCGACGGCGCCAAGGTCACCGAGCTGGTGCGCGAGCATCTGCCGGCCACGCAGATCGAGGCGTTGTCCATTCCTTTTGCCGCGATTGCCACCGATCTGCACAGCGGCGCCGAGGTGGTGCTGCGCTCGGGCGATGTGATCGAGGCGGTGCGCGCCAGCATTGCGGTGCCGGGCGTGTTCACGCCGGTGCGCGTGAATGGGCGGGTGCTGGTGGACGGAGGCTTGAGCAACCCGGTGCCGGTCAGCGTGGTGCGTGCCATGGGGGCGGACCAGGTGATTGCGGTCGATCTCAATCATGGCGTGGTGGACGGTCGGCTCAAGCGACGGGTGCGGCCCAAATCCCGGCGCAGTGAAACTTCGGTGGATGAACCGGCGGGCCGTTGGGCGGCCGACTATCGGCGGGTGATGGCCGATCTCAAGCAGCGCCTGCAAGCCCCGAGCGCTCCGGCCAAAGATCAGTTCGAGCGCTGGGCCGACCGCGAGGAGCCGCTGCCCAATATGTTCGAGGTCTTGCTGGCTTCGGTGAATGTGATGGAAATGCACATTACCGAAAGCCGTCTGCGCATCGAGCCGCCCGATCTGCTCATCCGCCCGCCGCTGGGCGACATCCGCTTTCTCGAATTCGGCCGCGCCGAGGAGTCGATCGAGATCGGCTACGACGCGGCGATGCAGGCGCTGCGCGGCTGGAAGCTGTAACTGCCCTCAGCCCGTATTGCGCAGCCCCGCCGCGATGCCGTTGATGCTCAGGTGAATGCCGCGCTTGGTGCGCTCGTCGGTCTGGCCTTCGCGGAAGCGGTAGATCAGTTCGATCTGCAGGTGGTTGAGCGGATCGATGTAGGGAAAGCGCGCGTGGATCGAGCGCTTGAGCGTGGGGTTGTCGCTCAGGCGCTCGGCATGGCCGGTGATGGCGGTCAGCATGTCGGTGGTGAGCTGCCATTCGCGCTGCAGCGCCTTGAGCACCTTCTGGCGCGTCTTGGGGTCGGCCACCAGTTCGGCATAGCGCTGGGCCACGCGCATGTCGGCCTTGGCCAGCACCATGTCGATGTTCGACAGCAGGGTGGCGAAGAAGGGCCACTGCTTGGCCATGCGCTTGAGCAGTTTGAGGCCGTCGGGGTTGGTGTCGAGGAAAGCCTGCACGCTGCTGCCGAAGCCATACCAGCCGGGCAGGGCAACGCGGCACTGGCCCCACGAGAACCCCCAGGGAATCGCGCGCAGATCGGCAATGGCGCGGGTGGCCTTGCGCGAGGAGGGACGGCTGCCGATGTTGAGCTCTGCGATCTCGGAGATGGGCGTGGCGGCGTAAAAGTAGTCGGTGAATTCCGGGGTGTCATACACCAGCTTGCGGTAGGCGGCCATCGACGCTTCGGACAGGGCGGCAGCGGCGTCGAGAAATTTGGAAGGAGGCGCGCTCACGGCCTTGGTCTGCGGCAGCAACGCGGCCTGCAGCGTGCCGGCCACCAGGGTTTCGAGGTTGCGCAACCCGATGTCCGGGTTGCCATACTTGCTGGTGATGACCTCGCCCTGCTCGGTCAGGCGGATCTGCCCATTCACCGTGCCCGGAGGCTGGGCGAGGATGGCATCGAAACTCGGGCCGCCGCCGCGTCCCACCGTGCCGCCGCGTCCGTGGAACAGCCGCAGGGTGATGCCATGCTCGGCCTTGAGCTGCTCGAACTGTTCGGCCAGCGCGACCTCGGCGCAATACAGCTCCCAGTTGGAGGTGAAGAAGCCGCCGTCCTTGTTGCTGTCGGAGTAGCCCAGCATGATCTCCTGCTCGCCGCCCGAGCGCCGCACCAGGGCGGCGATGCCCGGCAGGGCGTAGAAGTCGCGCATGATTTCCGGGGCGTTGCGCAGGTCTTCGATGGTTTCGAACAGCGGCACCACCAACAGCTCGGCATGGCTTTCGGCGCTGTTCAAGGTGCCGTGGAACAGCCCGGCTTCTTTTTGCAGCACCAGCAGTTCGAGCAGGTCGCTGACGGTCTCTGAATGCGAGATGATGTATTGCCGGATGGCGCGCGGGCCGAAGTCGCGCCGCGCGCTGTAGGCGCGGTCGAACACGGCCAGTTCGCTGCGCGTCCATTCCGAATAGACCTGATGCGGCAGGCGCAGCGGCCGCGGGTCGTTGAGGCAGCGGATGAGCAGGGCCTGCTTGGCGGCTTCGTCCAGATGACTGTAGTCGGGGCACAGACCGGCGGCGGCGAGCAGCTCGCGCAGCACGGCTTCGTGCTGATCGGAGCTTTGCCGCAGATCGATGGTGGCCAGGCGGAAGCCGAACACCCCGGCGGCGCGGATCAACGGGTCGAGCCGTGCGCGTGCCAGCGGCCCGGCGTGGTGCTGGCGCAGCGAATCACGGATGGTGCGCAGATCGTTGATGAACTCGTCGGCATTCGCATAGGGCTCCGCGCTGCCTACTTCGGGCAACAGGGCCTGCACCCCGGCGAGCTTGCGCAGATTGCCCGCAAGACGGGCGTACATGCCAATCAGCGCCCGGCGATAGGGCTCGTCGCTGCGATGTTCGGACAGGTCGGGCGAGTGGTCGGCCAGGGCGATCAGCTCCTGGCTGGCGCTGGCCAGCAGCGCCGAGATCGACAGCTCGCCGCCGATGGCGTGGACTTCGGCCATGTAGAACTCGATGGCGGTGCGTGACTGCATGCGCAGGGCGTAGCTCAGCGTGTCGGCGGTGACGAAGGGATTGCCGTCGCGGTCGCCGCCGATCCAGTGGCCCATGCGGAAAAAGGCCGGCAGATCGGTCTTGGCAGGGTCTTGCTGGCCTGCGGGAAAGAGCGCCTCGATGTCGCGTTCCAGGTTGCGATACAGGCGCGGGAATTGCGAAAAAAACGTGGCGCCATAAAACGACAGCGCGTTCTTGATTTCGTCGGACACGCGCAGCTTGACGTAGCGCAGCAGCCGCGTCTGCCAGAGCTGCACCACGCGGGCGCGCATGGCGTCCTCGATGTCGGCGCGTTTTTGCGGCAGGCGGGTGGCGTCGCGCGCGACCAGCAGCGCGGCCAGCGCGCGCTCGGCGTCGAGCACGCTCTTGCGCTGCACTTCGGTGGGATGCGCGGTGAGCACCGGGGAGATGAGCGCCTGGTCGAAAAACTGCAAGAGTTGTTGCCGATCCACGCCGGAGTCTTTGAGTGCTTCGAGCGCGGCGCGCACGCTGTCGCGCTGCGGCGGCGCGCCATGCTCGGCATCCTGCTCGGCGCGGCGCAGCACATGGTGATCTTCGGCGATGTTCGCCAGAATGGAAAAGTAGCTGAAGGCGCGAATCACGCTCACAGCCTGGTCGCGGCTCAAGCTGCTGAGCAGTTTGTCGAGGGCGCGGCGGTCTTTGGCGTCGCCATCTCGGTGGAATTTCACCGAAAGTTGCCGCACGGTCTCGACGATGTCGAACATCTCCTGCCCCTCCTGTTCGCGGATCAGGTCGCCGAGCAGCCGTCCGAGCAGGCGGATATCGTCGAACAGGGGGGCGTCGGGATCGGAGGCGTTGCGTGCAGCGGAGGGGCGTGTCGACATGGCGTGGCGTGTTTTGAGGGGCACGAAAACAGGGCGGGCTGATGCTATCAGCGCGGTGTCTAATCGAAGCAAGATGCGCGCCCGCATCGCCGCGGGATTTGCGCTGCCGCAGGGCCGGTGAGATGATTTTTCGTCATGCGCAATGCAATGGGGCAATGCAAGGGGAGGCACGGCGGGGCGATGGATGGGCGATCTTAGAATCCGCGCATGACCTCCACTTCCTTCACTCCCCCCCCGTCCCTCGTCATCGCCACC
This sequence comes from Thiomonas sp. TH-17, assembly GCF_057473305.1. Classification (NCBI taxonomy): domain Bacteria; kingdom Pseudomonadati; phylum Pseudomonadota; class Betaproteobacteria; order Burkholderiales; genus Thiomonas; species Thiomonas sp. TH-17. The sequence continues at coordinate 12,680 of NZ_JBYCKI010000162.1, read as the reverse complement.
CGAGAAAGCCGTCTGGCGCTTTGGCAGGCCGAGCATGTGCGCAATCTGCTCAAGGGTCTGTATCCGCAGTGCGATGTGCGGATTTTCGGCATGACCACGCAGGGCGACCAGATTCTCGACAAATCGCTGGCCAAGATCGGCGGCAAGGGGCTGTTCGTCAAGGAGCTCGAAGTGGCCATGGAGCAAGGGCACGCCGACCTCGCCGTGCATTCGCTCAAGGACGTGCCCATGGTGCTGCCGACCGGATTTGCGCTCACCGCGGTGATGGAGCGTGAAGACCCGCGAGACGCCTGGGTCAGCCCGCATTTCCCCAATCTGGCCGACCTGCCCGCGGGCGCGGTGGTCGGCACTTCTAGTTTGCGGCGCGAATCGCAACTGCGCACACGCTATCCCCATCTTAAAGTGCAGGCGCTGCGCGGTAACCTCGACACCCGGCTGCGCAAGCTCGACGAAGGGCAGTACGTCGGCATCCTGCTGGCGGCAGCGGGTCTCAAGCGGCTGGGTCTGGGCGAGCGGGTGCGCGCCGTCATCGAGCCGGAAGACATGCTCCCGGCTGTCGGGCAGGCGGCGCTGGGCATCGAAATTCGCGCCGACCGGCCCGATCTGGCGCAGGCGCTGGCTGCGCTCAATCATCCGCCCACGGCGTTGTGCACCCATGCGGAGCGCGCGGTGTCGCGGGGGCTGGGCGGTAGCTGCACCACGCCGATGGGCGCCTATGCCACGTTAGAGGGCGAGGCAATGCATCTGCGCGCCGTGTTGGGGCTGCCCGACGGCAGCCAGGCGCTGCACGCGCAGCAGCGCGGGCGCGTCACCGATCTGGCGCAGGCCGAGGCGCTGGGGCAGCAGGTGGCCCGGCAGTTGCGCGAACAGGGCGCCGACGCGCTGCTGGCGCAACTCGGTTCGCATTGAGTTCCCCCGTTTGATGGCTTCATGCAAAGCGGGGCAACGATGCTCAACACCACGCTGATCTCCACCCGGGCCTCCTCGCAGGCCGGAGGGGCGCATGAGCTTTTGACCGCAGCCGGTGTGCAGATGCTCGACTTTCCGCTGCAACACATCGGCCCGCCGGGCGATCTGCCTCGCTTTCACGCCGCCTTGGCCGCTTTGCCACAGACCGATCTGGCCATCCCCGTCAGCCCTACGGCGGTGGCCGCCGTGTTCGCGGCGCTGCGCCAGCCCTGGCCCGCGCGTTGCGCCATCGGCGTCGTCGGCGAGGGCAGTCTGCGCGCGGTGCGCCGGGCTTTGACGGCGCAACCCGACGACGCGCCGTGGCCGCGGCTCATCGCACCGGGCTCGGCCGATGAGCCGGGCGGCGAGGGCGATTCCGAGGCCTTGTGGAACGCGCTGCAACTCGCTTTCGCCCCGGGACCAGTGGCGTCCTTTCCGTGGGCCGGGCGCCATGCGCTGATCTTCCGGGGCGGGCCGGGGCGCGACCTGCTGCCGCGCAAGCTTGAAGCGGCGGGCGCCAAGGTCAAAGTCATCGAAGCCTACAGTCGGCTGGCGCCCGAATACAACGCGCAGACCGCAGCGTTGCTGCAGTCCGCACTGGGTAGTGGCGGCTGGTGGCTGTTTTCCTCAACTGAGGCCGTGCATAACCTGCAGCGCTTGCTCGAACCCGCCGGGCTGGACGCCGCCGTGCTGCACCCGCAGCGAGCGCTGGCCATCCACCCGCGCATCGCCAGCGCCCTGCGCGCGGCAGGTTTCGGGCGGGTGGAACTGACCCGCGCGCAAGCCGAGGAGGTGCTGTCCACTTTGCATCGCCTCGTCTGCGCCCCAGGTGCTTCAACTCCTAGAATGCCTGCATGACTGAGCCCAGCACCCTTCCCGAGGCAGAGCCTTCTCCGGCGCAAGCGTCTGCGGCTGCGCAGGTTGCTGCTTCGGCGGCAGCCTCTCCTGAGCCTGCGACCACGCCGCCATCTGCGGAACTGACCCAACCGGCGCCTGCCAGCCTGCCGGGCGCGCGCTGGGTCTGGCCGGTCCTCGTTGCGCTCGTCGTCGCTCTGGTGGCGATGGCGTGGTGGCTGAACAACCGCCTGTATGCCACTCAGGCGGAAATCGCGCAGCGCCTGCAAACCGCGACGACCGATGCCATCGAGGCCAAGACGCTGACCAAGCAGGCCAACGATTCGGTGCGTGATCTCACGGCACGGCTCGCCGTACTCGAATCGCGCCAGCAAGACTTCGCGGCGCAGCGTCAGGCGCTGGAGACGCTGTATTCAGACTTTGCCAAAACCCGCGATCAGGCCCGCCTGTCCGAAACCGGCCAGCTCATCGCCCTGGCGCAGCAGCAGGCGCAGCTGATCGGCAATGTGCAGCCGCTCATCGCCACCCTGCAAAGCGCCGATGCGCGACTGGCGCGCTCGCCCAATCCCAAGGCGCAAATCCTGCGCCGCGCGGTGCAGGCCGACCTGACGCGGCTGCGCAGCGCCGTCACGCCTGACATCGCCGCAGCCGCGCACAAACTCAACGATCTGGCCGCACTGGTAGATAGTTTGCGGCTGATTTCGGCGGCAGGGCCGGACAACGACACCAGCGCGTCGAGTACGCCGCCCGTGGCCGCGTCGTCGGCCGCAGGCCCGCGCTGGGCGCCGTGGCTGGGCGACTGGTTCGAGCGCTTTCGCGCCTCGCTGGTGCAGTTGTTCGGCATCACCCGCGTGGGCTCGCGCGACGCCTTGCTGGCTTCGCCGCAGCAGGGCGAATTCCTCCGCGAGAACCTCAAACTGCGCATCCTCAATGCCCGGCTCGATCTGCTCTCGCGCAACGCGGTGGCGTATCGCAGCGATATGCGCGGCATCGATGAGGCGCTGAAGACCTATTTCGACAAGCGCCAGCCGCGCATGGTGCAGGCGCTGTCGCTCGCCCGTCAGGCCGCCCAGCTCGACCTCTCGGCCAATCCCGCAGCCAATCTGGAGTCGCTGGCCGTGCTTTCCACGCTGGATAGCGGAGCCCCCTGATGCGCTGGCTCATCTGGGTGCTGATTCTGGCCGCGGCCGCCGTGCTGCTGGCGCTGGGCACGACCCTGAATACCGGCAACGTCGCTGTGTTGCTGCCTCCCTGGCGGGTGGATGTATCGCTCAACTTCGCGGTCTTGTTGCTGCTGCTGGCTTTCGTGGTTTTCTACCTGGTGCTGCGCGGTCTGTCACTGCTGCTGGGCATGCCGCAGGCGGCGGCCGAGTTTCGGGCGCGGCGGCGGATGCGACTGGCCGCGCAGGCCCTGCACAACGGCATGTCCGACTATTTCGGCGGCCGCTTTCGCAGGGCCGAACGGGCGGCGCAGCGCGCGGCCGAGTTCGCCGATTTCGCCCCCGCAGCGCTGATGACTGCGGCGCAGTCGGCGCAGCAACTCCAGGCCTACGACCGGCGCGACGCCTACCTCGAACAACTGCCGCAACCGGCCCGCGACGCTGGTGCGCTGCTGAAGGCGCAGTGGCAGCTCGACGCCAAGCAGCCGCGCGAAGCGCTGGCTCAGCTGCGCGTACTGCCCGCCGGAGTGCAGCGGCGCACCCACGCGCTGCGCATCGAGCTGCAGGCCGCGCGCAAGGTGGGCGATCACGCTGCCGTGCTGCGGCTGGCGCGCACTCTGCTCAAACATGGCGCCCTGCATCCCGCAGCCGCGCAGGCCATGCTGCATACCGCAGCCACCGGGCTGTTGCGACAGGCGGGCGACGACCCGCAGGCCCTGCGCACGACCTGGCGCGGGCTGACCGCGCAGGAGCGCACCGATCCCGCCCTCGTGGTTGCGGCCGCCCGGGGCTTCGCCGCGGCCGGGCAGGCGGGCGAAGCGCGGCAACTGTTGATCGACGCGCTCAACCGCCCGCAGGCCGAGCCGGGTCTGTTCATGCCCAGCCTGCGCGCCATGCTGCCGGGCATTGACGCCGGTTTTGTCGCGCAGACCGAGCAGTGGCTGGGCCGCTGGCCGCAAGAGGCACAGGCGTATTTCACCGCGGGCGCGGCCTGTGCCGAAATGCAGCTCTGGGGCAAGGCGCAGCAGCATCTGCAAAAGGCCATCCAGTCTTGCAGTGATGACGAAAGGCGTTTGCGCGGGCAGATTCACGCTGCGCTGGCGCAACTGCTCGAAGGCATCGAGCGAGAAGACCAGGCGCAGCGCCATTGGCGCGAGGCGGCGACGGATCTCTGCGCCCTCGATCTGCCGGGCAAGGCCAACGAACGGATCTGAAGCGGCCCAAGCTGCCCGCCGCTGATTTCCGCTGACACTTTCAGGAGACTTCCATGTCCTACCTCACGATCGACCAGGTGATCGGCAACACCCCGCTGGTGCAGTTGCAGCGCATCCCCGGCGCCGACAATGCGCGGCGCGGCAACGTGATCCTGGGCAAGCTCGAAGGCAACAACCCGGCCGGATCGGTGAAAGACCGGGCGGCGATTTCCATGATTCGCCACGCGCAGGAGCGCGGAGCCATCAAACCCGGCGACACGCTGATCGAGGCCACCTCGGGCAATACCGGCATCGCCCTGGCCATGGCCGCCGCCATTCTGGGCTATCGCATGGTGCTCATCATGCCCGAAGACCTCAGCATCGAGCGCGCCCAGACCATGAAGGCCTTTGGCGCCGAGCTGTTGCTCACCCCCAAAAGCGGCGGCATGGAGTATGCACGCGATCTGGCCGAGCAGATGCAGCGCGATGGCAAGGGGCTCGTGCTCGATCAGTTCGCCAATGCCGACAATCCGCGGGCGCACTTCGAGACCACCGGCCCCGAGATCTGGCGCGATACCGAGGGGCGCATCACCCACTTCGTCAGCGCCATGGGCACGACTGGCACGATCACCGGGGTGTCGCACTTTCTCAAGGAGCAGAACCCGGCGGTGCAGATCATCGGCGCGCAGCCGGAGGAAGGTTCGCGCATTCCCGGCATCCGTAAATGGCCGCAGGAATACCTGCCCAAGATCTACGAACCGCAGCGGGTGGACCGGCTGGAGTACGTCAGCCAGGCCGCGGCAGAGAACATGGCGCGCAAGCTCGCCCGCGAGGAGGGGCTGTTCTGCGGCATCAGTGCGGCCGGCGCCTGCGAGGTGGCGCTGCGCATCGCCCGCGAAGTGGAAAACGCCACCATCGTGTTCATCGTCTGTGATCGCGGAGACCGCTATCTGAGCACCGGGGTGTTTCCGGCTTGACGCTCAGCTTTGAGGTGCAGCGTGACTCGCCGCGCTGATCGGGCTAGGGGGAACCTGTGCGATGTCCTGATCGGGCACGCTGTAGGCCCCGGGTGCGAAGACATGGCTGTAGCCCATGTAAAAGCCGACGGACAAGCAGACTATGAGCAGAATTCCAAGCCCGGTCAGATAGATTTTGGTTGCCATGATGTGTCAAAAAGAAGGCCAAGAAGAGGGGGAAGAGGGCTGCCCATGTCCATGCGGGCATTCGCACAAACTGATGTTGTTTGAAAATTAGCCCTCCAATCGCCGCAGACAAGCCCGGTTCACCAAACGTCACAAGCCATACGTCCAGACAGGGCGGCGTACTTTTCGTAAGCCTCTCATGCCCCCTTCTCCCACACCCTCTTCGCAGAACGCTTCGCTCAATCAGGGCATCACCCTGGCGCTGGCCGCCGCCTTGTTGTTTGGTGCGAGCACGCCGCTGGCCAAGCTGCTGCTGGCCGACACCAGTCCGTGGCTGCTGGCGGCCTTGCTGTATCTGGGCTCGGGGATCGGCCTGGCCGCCTGGAGGGCGCTGCGTGCCTTGCGGAGCGGCGAAGCGGCTTTGTCCCATTTGCAAGCCGGTGAGTGGCCCTGGCTGGCCGCCGCGATTTTCAGCGGCGGTGTGGCGGCGCCGGTGCTGCTGATGTTCGGGCTATCACACATGCCGGCCGCCGGCGCCTCGCTGCTGCTCAATCTGGAGAGCGTGCTGACGGCCTTGCTGGCCTGGTTTGTGTTCCGCGAAAACTTCGATCGCCGCATCGCCCTGGGCATGGCAGCCATTGTTCTGGGCAGTGTGGTGTTGAACTGGCCCGGTCAGGGGGTGAGGCTGGACTGGAGCAGTCTGTGGCCGGGGCTGGCGGTGATCGGCGCCTGCCTGGGCTGGGCGCTCGACAATAACTTCACGCGCAAGGTCGCCTTGTCCGATGCTGGTTTTATCGCCATGAGCAAGGGGCTCATCGCGGGGACGGTGAACCTGCTGCTGGCGCTGCTGGTCGGCGCGCAATGGCCGATTTTGCCCATCGTGCTGGCGGCAGGGGCGCTCGGTTTCGCCAGTTACGGCGTGAGTCTGGTGCTGTTCGTGCTCGCGTTGCGGCATCTGGGCACGGCGCGCACAGGGGCGTATTTCGCCGTGGCGCCGTTTTTCGGTGCCGCGCTGGCCGTGCTCTTGCTCGGCGAAGCCCTCACGCCGGGACTGGTGCTGGCGGGTGGACTGATGGCGCTGGGCGTCTGGCTGCACGTCAGCGAACGCCATGCGCATCTGCACGATCACGAGGCGATGCACCATACGCATCGCCATGTCCACGGCGGGCCGAAAGATGACGGCCATCACGATCATGTGCATGAGCCGCCAGTGCCGGTGGGCACGCAGCACAGCCACCCGCATGACCATGCGCCGCTGCGGCATACGCACGCGCACTTTCCCGACGCGCATCATCGACATCGCCACGGGTGAAGCGCCTGCGGCACGATTGCTTCGCGCTTTGACAAATCGCTAAACTTCTTTCTTTTTGTTGTGCGCCGCTGCCGCACGGCAAAGCGCGCGTCAGGTCATCCCGGGCCAACGCAGCGCAATTCTCCGGGATGTCTTGGCTGGGCGATCCATCATGGCGTTTGCGGAGCAAGGCGGCCTGCCGTCGCTGGAGATTCTGTTTGAGCACATGGCCGATGCGGTGTATCTGCTCGACCCGGTGACGTCCAACATCCTCTGGTGCAACCGCGCGGCCTATGCCGATCTGGGGCTGGAAGCCAGCGAGGTGCTGCATCACTCCGTGCTCAGCCTGCAGAAGGACGTGAAGGGATTGCCGCAGTGGGCCGACATCGCCCAGGTCATACGCGCTGCCGACTGCTACACCTTTGTGGGGCGCCATCGCCACCAGGACGGCGGCGAAATTCCGGTTGAGGTCAACACTACGCACTTCAGCCATCAGGGGCGCGACTACTTTCTGTCCGTCGCGCGCAATATCAGCAAGCGGCTGAGCCTGGACGGGGCAAGCAGCACGCGCGACGAGCGGCTGCGCTTTGCTCTCGAACAGGCCATGGACGGGCTGTGGGACTGGAGCCTGCTCACCGACGAGGTCTATTTCAGCCCGCAGCTCAAGCGCATGCTGGGATACGGCCCGGATGAAATGACGCCGCATGTCGAGACCTGGAAACACAATGTCCACCCGGATGACCGCGATCAGGTCATGTCCTTGATCGATCAGCATTTGCGCGGGCGACTGGTGCGTTTCGAGGCGGAATACCGCTTGCGCAACCGCAACGGTCACGACATCTGGGTGCACGATCGCGGTCAGGTCTTCGAGCGCGACGCCCAGGGCCGTCCAACCCGCATGGTCGGCATGGTGCAGAACATCACCGACCGCAAGCTGCTGGAGTTGCGGCTGGAAAAAATGGCCAGCATCGACGATCTCACCCAGATACCCAATCGCCGCGCCGGCATGGCTGCGCTGGCCCAGCAGATCGCTTTGAGCGAACGCAGCGGCGGTGCGCTGAGCGTCGGCGTGCTCGACATCGACGCCTTCAAATCGGTCAACGACCGCTTCGGTCATGCCGTGGGAGATGAAGTGCTCTATCAGGTGGCGATGCTGCTGCGCCAGACCTTGCGCCCGAGTGATTTGGTGTACCGCTCCGGTGGCGAAGAGTTCGTGCTGGTCTTGCCCGCCGCCGGGCGCGAGACTGCCGATGCGGTCGCCGCCGATATTCACGCGGCCTTCGAGGCCAAAGACTGGGACGGTGATCTTGGCGTACCCGGCGTGACCGTCAGCATCGGGCTGGCAAGCTATCCGCAGGATCAGCCGCTGTTGCACAAGCTGCTCGACCAGGCCGATCTGGCGCTGTATCGGGCCAAGGAAAACGGTCGCAATCGCACCTGCCGCGCCGGCGATCTGCTCGCGTCCCCAGCGCAGTCGGTCTCGCCGATCGACTGATCCTGATGTGGACTGCGATCACCCGCCGAGCAACAGCTTGAGGGCCAGCGCGCCCATCGTCAATCCGATCAGCACGTCGAGCACTTTCCAGGTGAAAGGGCGCGCAAACACCGGCCGCAGCAGCCGCGCTCCATAACCCAGAGCGAAAAAGAACACGAACGAGGCCGACGCCGCACCCGCGCCGAACGCCGCCGTACGCCCCGGAAACTGGGTGGACACCGAACCGAGCAAGACCACGGTGTCGAGATAGACGTGCGGGTTCAGAAATGTGAACGCCAGCACGGTGGCGAGCGTCTTGCCGAGCGGGCTGGCGCCGCCACCGGCCGGCGCCAGCACCGCCGCCGAGCGCAGCGCCGCCCGGAAACTGCGCGCCCCATACCAGAGCAGGAACGCGGCTCCCGCGTAGCGGCTGAGCGTGGTCAGCCAGGGCGCCCGCGCCACCAGCACATGAAACCCGGACACGCCGATGCCGATGAGCAGCGCATCGGACAGCGCGCACACCAGCACCACCCAGAAGATGTGTTCCCCCTTCAACCCTTGTTTGAGGACGAAGGCGTTCTGCGCGCCGATGGCGACAATGAGTGACAGACCGAGGGCGAAACCGGAGAGATAGGCGTGCATCAGAAAAATCAGCGGCGGGGTCAGTTGAGGTGCAGATCAAGGCACGCATTTTGCATGTAAGCGGCCAAAAGGAAACTGCGCTGTTCATCGGCCTGTCGCAGCCTGTTCAGTAGACTCAGACACAGTTTTCAATCTGCCGCGGGGCAGGCATTCCGGAGAAATTGATGGGCAGAATTGATTGGATAGGCGGGGAAAAAGGCGGGGTCGGCAAATCGCTGATGGCCCGATTGCTGGCCCAGTATTGCATCGACCACGAACTGCCTTTTATCGGCTTCGACACCGACAAATCGCACGGCGCGCTGCTGCGCTTTTATGCCGACTACGCCTCGCCCGTGGTGATCGACCGGTACGAGAGCCTCGACCATATCGTCGAAGCGGCGGGCGCCGAACCCGAGCGGCGGGTGCTCGTTGACCTGGCGGCGCAAACCCAGGCGGCGCTGGAGCAGTGGATGGAAGAATCCGGCCTGCTCGACCTCGCGCCTGATCTCGATCTGCAGATACGCTATTGGCAGGTGATGGATTCCGGGCGCGATTCGGTCGATCTGCTGCGCGCACTGCTCGACCGTTTCGGCGGCCGCCTCGACATCGTGCTGGTGCTCAACCAGTTGCGCGGTGATGACTTCGGCATTCTGGAACAGTCGGGCCAGAAGGAGCGCGCGCTGGAATTCGGCGCGCGCATCATGCCGCTCAAGCGGCTGCACGAGGCCGCCATGATCAAGATCGACGCCGCGAGCAGCAGCTTCTGGGCGGCGACGCACAGCGGTGGCGCCCATGAAATGGGCATTCTGGAACGGCAGCGGGTGAAAACCTGGCTGAAAAACGCGTATCAGGACCTCTCCGCCTTGGGCGTCTGAACGCCGATTTCCAGACTTTGAAGAATGCCGCACTCCGCCACCGGATGCGGACTGCCGCGCTGCACTCCGCACTGTTTGCGCAGATCGCTGAGTTGCTGCTCCAACGCCTGCAGGTGCGCCATGCGTTCGCGCACTTTGCCGAGATGCAGGTCGATCAGGGTGTCCACCCCGGCGCAGTCGGCCTGCGGCTGTGCGGCATAGTCGAGCAGGCGGGCGACGTCACTCAGGCCGATGTCGAGCAGGCGGCAGCGGCGGATGAACAGCAGACGCTGCAAATGCGCTTCGGTATAGGCGCGGTAGCCGTTGCTTAGCCGCTGCGGTGCGGGCAGCAGGCCGGTCTTTTCGTAGTAGCGCACGGTGTCCACTTCCGTGTCGGCCTGCGCTGCCAATTCGCTGATGCGCATGGTTGTCCTTGAGGCGTTCAGGGATTCGAAGTGTAGGTCTTGACCCTGGAGTGACTCCAGGCTGTGCAATGCAGCCTTGTTCACAACGAGGAGACACGCGATGCCCGGCTGCTGCAACAACGACCACTGCGCTTCCAGTGCAAGCACCAATGCCGCCCGCGCCGCCAGCTCCGCGTGGAGGCGGGTGCTGTGGATGGCGTTGCTCATCAATGCCGCGATGTTTGGCGTCGAGGTGTTTGGCGGTTTGCAGGCACATTCCGCGTCGCTGCTGGCCGATGCGCTCGACTTCGCTGCCGACGCCGCCAACTACGGTCTGTCGCTGGCGGTGTTGGGCATGGCGTTGCACTGGCGCTCGCGCGCGGCGTGGATCAAAGGCGCGTCGCTGCTGGCTTTTGGCGTGTTCGTGCTGGCGCGGGCGTTGTGGGGCGCCTGGGCGGGCCAGCCGCCGCAGGCCGTGACCATGGGCGCGATTGCCGTTGCCGCCATGCTGTCCAACGGCATCGTCGCCGTGCTGCTTTACGCCTGGCGCGATGGCGACGCCAATATGCGCTCGGTCTGGCTGTGCACCCGCAATGACGTGCTTGGCAATATCGCCGTGTTATTGGCGGCTGTGGGCGTGTTCGGCACCGGCACGCGCTGGCCGGATTTGCTCGTGGCCGCTGTCATGGCCACGCTGGGCATCAGCGCCGGGTGGAAGATCATGCGGCTGGCGCGGGTGGAACTGCGAACGCACACAGCCATGCCCGCGCAGCGCACGGCAAATGCGCTTACTGAAACTCCAGATACGCGCGGCTGATGTTCTTTTTGTCGATGCCCTAGAAGTTGTGGAGCTTGCGGAAGGCTTCGGGTGTGGCGGCGTGCACGCGCTGCACGGTCTTGTCGAGATCATCCATGTTTTGCGCCGCGGGTTTGACCTCGCGCACCAGCCAGTCAAGGTAGTCGCCGGTCTGCGCCTGGGCCTGCGCCAGCGAGCAGGGTTTGCCGTGACCCGGCACGATGATCTCGGGTTTGAGGGTGGCGGCGAAGGTCTTGAAGGTCTGCGCCCACTGATCCACTCGACTGCCGTTGTCGAGCACGCCGAGCATGCGGTCGGCAAACACCAGATCGCCGCTGAAGGCGATGCGCTGCTTGGGCAGCCAGACCACGGCATCGCCGGGGAAGTGGCCATTGCCGAAGCGACGCAACTCCAGATCGACGCCGCCCAAGGTGAGCTTGGCCTCGTCGCCGGGCAGCGGGTCGGGGCTGCTCATGGGGGTCGTGCCCGCTGCGGTTTCGCCCAGCAGCATCTTCAGCCCTTGCAGTTCCTTGGCGGCGTTGTCCTGCTGCACTTTGACGGTGCTGTCCAGCGCGATGATTTTGGCGCCCTGCGCCGCGAAGGCGGCATGGCAGGCCACGCAGTTCTGATTCACTTTGGCCAGCGCCGCAAGTGCGGGGCGCAAGTCGCCGCTCACGCTGGCGTTCTGCGCCTCAAGCGCAAACTGACTGGCGCTCTGGTGCATGGCGTAGCCCATTTCCCGCATGCCAGCGGGCATGTAACGGGCCGAGTCGACCATATCGCCATGCATGGAGCTGAGCCCCAGCTTGTTTTCGGCCAGCTGTGCCGCGAGTTCGAACTCGCTCTTGGACAAAGCCATCTGAATTTCACCCAGCGCCTGCAGGTGCGCGCGCATTTCCGCCAGCGTGGCCCGCTTCGCGGCGGCGGGGAAGTGCACCGCGGTACGTCGGTCAATCTTGGGCGCGGTTTGTTTGGCGGGGGCTCCAGACGCATGATCGTGCACGGTCATGCCATGCTGTGTCATGTTGTGCGGCATGGGCGTTGCCGATTGCGCCAGGGCTGAAGGCATGCCGATGCACGCCACAAGGCAAGAAAGAGTGAGGCGATGAAAAAGGGGGCGTGGCGTCATGGAAAAGGCAAAGTTGGACAGCGAGGGGCGCATGATGACGTGCAGGGTCAGCATCTGCCCATGATTTCAATCATGTCAGCGGCATGGGCCGGGGAAGCTGCCGATGCCCCCGCAGACTGGCCGCCTGCCTTACGCGCTTTGGCGCGGCCCCATACCTTGCAGGCCGGGCAGACCGTGTTCGCGCGTGGCGAAACCCCCGAGCGCGTGTTCTGGATCGAGCAAGGCGAAGTGCGATTGCAGCGCGCATCGGCAGAGGGTCGTCTGATCGTGCTGCAGCGCGTGCGCCAGTCGATGGATTCGGCCGCGCTGCGCGGTCTGTTCGAGCTGAAGGCCAGTGAGCGAGTCATCTGTTTCGTCGCCATCGGTACTGTGACCAAATCGAAGGAAAACCGGCAGCGCCCTACGCCTGACCGTTTCGTCTCGGCGCTTTGAGAGCGCCCCCGACCTGCCGCGTTCGCGTCAGCCCCCCGAGGTGGACAAGAAAACTTGGGGTGGCCCGGCGTTTTCTCATGAGAGGCCCTGATGCTCAGGCTTGCGGCTGCGGGGTATCAAGCAGGAAAGTCGGTTCCTTGTCGGCGGGCATCTGTGCCAGTTCGGCCTCGGTGAGCCGGGCATAGACCTCAAGCAGATAGCCACTGGGGTCGCGCAGCCACAGTTCGTGCAGCGGCGTGCCGCGCCAGGTGGTGCGCGGGGGCTTGACGATTTCAGCGCCCGCGGCCACGGCGGCGTGGTGGGCCGCGATGACTTCGGCCTTGCCCGCCACGCCCAGCCCGAGGTGGTAGAGGCTGTAGGTGTCGAGCGCCTCGCCGCGAT
>NZ_JBYCKI010000161.1:0-21360 GCF_057473305.1 Thiomonas sp. TH-17 | reverse complement strand
GGAACGGCAAGGGGCCCAGGTCGGCATAGGCCGCGGTCAGCGACAGGCTCTTGTTCGGGAAGTAGGCGATGAACACGTCTTTCATCGTGCCGGGCGAGCCGATGGCCGTGGCGCTGGAATTGATCGGGTACTTCATGTTGTCGGGCTGCTGGCGGAACTCGCCACCCACGGCCACATCCGGGCGCAGGAATACCGCCGCCGAGCCTTCGAGTTCGGCGTGGTAGCGGTCGTTGCTCTTGGTTCCCAGCGCACCGGCGATGCCGTTGTTGGCGTTGGTGCCAAAACCCAGCAGACCCATGGCGTTGGCCTTGGTGCCGCGCAAGGTCAGGTTGACCAGGGTGACGCGATGGAACAGGCCGTTGAGGAACACCTTGGTAGCGGCCACGTAGAAATCGGTCCCCGAGTCGCTGGCGGCGCCGAGGAATTTCGGGATGCCGATGGGGCCCAGCCCGGAGAAGTTGCTGTCGAAATCGTTGTTCTTCTTGTACTTGATGCCCACGGAAACCTGGGGATAGGGCGTATAGAGCACATCGCCGAACAGCCGGGCCTTCAGCCCCAGCACGTCCATGCTGATGGTCTGGTTGCCCAGATTGATACTCGGCGCTACGCCGCCGCTATTGACCACCCCGAGCCCACCGGGCTGATTGCCCAGCACGCCCAGGCTGGACAGACCGCCCAGATTGACGTTGAGATTCTCATGGGCCACCGAGATCTCGAAGCGGTTGTGAATGCCCACGGCCGCGCCCAGGGTGGTCAGCCCATAGTTCGGCACAGTGACGTAGGTGCCGGTGACCGAGCCGCCGACCTCGTCGCCCGTGTCATAACCGGCAATCACCGCCCAGGGGGTGATGCCGCCCCCCGTGGAGCCGCCCACCTCGGTGACCCCGCTGGTCGCCAGCAGCCGACTGCCCTGCGCATGCGCAGCGCTCATTCCCCAGACCCCCAGCCCTGCCACGGCTGTGGCCGCGAGGGTTCTCTTCCAACGATGTGCACTCATGGTCTCGCTCCTTATGGTCAGACGTTTCACTCCACGCGCGTGAAATGACCGCAGCCGCAAGCCGACCCCTGCCGGTTTTCGTCTGCGATATGAGCGATACGCCGCGTCAGAGGCAGTGGATTCAGAAAACTCGAACAAAACTCCGAGAGAGATGTAACTTTTTGCATCTTTAACCCGTGCTGCATCACTTTTGGAGTGCGCTTAGCATCAAGCCATGAACACTTCGCCCATCCCACCCGAGTCCGACGTCCTGTTTTGGGAAGACTTTCCCGCAGGGGCCGTGCGCGACTGCGGCAGCACCCTGGTCAGCCGTGAAGCCGTGCTCGACTTCGCCCGCCAGTTCGACCCGCAACCTTTCCACGTCGACGATGAAGCGGCCAAAAACTCCCTTTTCGGCGGGCTCGCCGCCAGCGGCTGGCATACCTGCAGCATGGCGATGCGGCTGATGTGCGACGCCTATCTGCTGCGTTCGACCAGCCTGGGCTCGCCCGGCATCGACGAATTGCGCTGGTTGAAGCCCGTCCACCCGGGCGATCGGCTGCGCCTTCGCATGACGGTGCTGGCCGCGCGCCCCATGCGCAGCAAGCCCGATGTCGGGCTAGTGCAGTCGCAGTGGGAGCTTTTCAATCAACACGATGACTGCGTGCTGAGCATGAAGGGCTGGGGCATGTTCAAGCGGCGCGCACCGGGCGCCGAGGGCCCAGAGGCTGGCGCGCAACCCTGATCGGCATGCCCAAGCACTGAAGTAGGCCGCAGCGTCACCGTGCTGCGCGGCAGCAAGATGGCCGGAAAATTGCTTGCAGATCAGCCTCGGCAAGCTGCTGACATACGAACGGCCTACCATTTGACCCGCACTTGGCGCACACGATTTCAATGACGTGCGTCAATTTTTCCTGGCCAGGCGGGTTTTTCAGCCCTATTCCTGCCGCGCTTCTCCCTACACTGAATCTGGATTTTTCTCATGGTCACTTCGACACAGACAGAACACAATATGGGCGCCACCCCCTCTTTCGACATGGTGTTGTTCGGCGGCACCGGCGATCTGGCCATGCGCAAGCTGCTGCCCGCGCTGTATCAGGCGCACCAATCCGGCACCTTGCATCCCACCGGGCGCATCGTCGCACTCGGCCGGGGCGCGCTGACGCTGGATGACTATCTGGCGCAGGTGCGCACCCAATCGGGCCCGCACCTCAAGGCTGATTTCAGCTCCCCGGTCTGGGCGGCCTTCGCAGCCCGCATCACCTATCTCAAGCTCGACGCCGCTCACCCGGCGGATTTCGACGCCCTGGCCGAACTGCTGGGCGCCGACAGCGCGCATGTCACCGTCTGCTACCTCGCCACCGCGCCGTCCCTGTTTGCCGACATCTGCGCGCAACTCGCCCGCGTCGGGCTCAATCATCCCGACGTGCGCGTGGTGCTGGAAAAACCCCTGGGCCACGATCTGGATTCTTCCGATGCCATCAATGCAGCGGTGGCTCAGTCCTTTGCCGAGAGCCAGCTCTACCGTATCGACCACTATCTGGGCAAGGAGTCGGTGCAGAATCTCATGGCCATGCGCTTTGGCAACGTGCTGTTCGAGCCGCTGTGGCGCCGCGAGTGGGTGGACAACGTGCAGATCACCATCGCCGAAGACCTGGGCGTGGAGGGACGCGGCGAGTTTTACGACAAAACCGGCGCGCTGCGCGACATGGTGCAGAACCACCTGCTGCAACTGCTGTGCATGGTGGCCATGGAGCCGCCGGCAAGTTTGCAGGCCGATGCCATTCGCGACGAGAAGCTCAAGGTGCTGCAGGCACTCAAGCCCTTTGCCGAGGCCGATGTGGCCACCCGGACGGTACGCGGACAATACCGTGCCGGCGCCATCGACGGCAAACCCGTGACGGGCTATCTGCAAGAGGCCGACATCGAGCCGGCCAGCCGCACCGAAACCTTCGTGGCGATCAAGGCCGAGGTTGTCAACTGGCGCTGGGCCGGAGTGCCCTTCTTTCTGCGCACCGGCAAACGGCTGCAGGAACGGCTGGCGGAAATTGTCATCAACTTCCGGGCGGTGCCGCTATCGCTGTTTGGCGGCCCGGTCGGGCTGCAGGGGGCCAACCGCCTGGTCATCCGGCTGCAGCCCGATGAGAGCATCAGCCTGCATTTTCTCGCTAAGGAGCCCGGCGACGGCATGCGGCTGCACCCCACCCAGCTCGATCTGGATTTCGAGTCCACCGCACAAAAACGCCGCGCCGACGCCTATGAGCGGCTGCTGCTCGACGTGATCCGCGGCCAGCTGGGGCTGTTCATGCGCCGCGACGAACTCACCGCCGCCTGGCGCTGGGTGGAGCCCATTCTCGACTGCTGGGAACGCAATGGCGAAGCGCCCAAGAACTACACCGCGGGCACCTGGGGGCCGGCCGCCTCCAGCGCCCTGCTCTCGCGCGATGGCGCTTCATGGCACGAGGAACTGTGAGTGATGCTGCACCTCTGCACCACCCCGCAGGAGCAGATCGACCGATTGGTGCGCACCCTCGCCGACGCGCTGGCGCAGGACATCGCCCAGCGCGGGCGGGCCGTGCTGGCGGTCTCCGGCGGGCGCTCGCCCATTCCCTTGTTTCAAGCGCTGGCGCGGGCGCCGATCGACTGGCCGCGCGTCATCCTCACCCTGGTTGACGAGCGGCTGGTGCCGCCTGACCACGCCGACAGCAACGCCGCCCTGGTGCGCGCCCATTTGCTAACGGGCGCCGCCGCGCAGGCCCGGTTCCTGCCGCTGGTTGACGATGCGTCCGATCTGGCCGGTTGCGTGGCCCGTGCCAACGCCCAATTCCGCGCGCTGGAGCAACCCCTCACCGCTGCGCTGCTGGGCATGGGCGATGACGGCCACACCGCCTCGCTGTTTCCCGGCGCGGCCGAACTGCCCGTCGGGCTTAGCCCAGACTATCCCCTGCCCTACCTGGCCGTGACGCCACCGCACGCCGCACACACGCGCATCAGCCTGAGCCTGGCCGCCCTGCTCGGCGCGGGTCGGCTGCTGCTGTCGATTTCGGGCGAGACCAAACGCGCCGTCTATGCACGCGCCAGTGAACCGCCGCCCAGTCCACACCTGCCCATTGGCTACCTCATCCAGCAGTCAAAAACGCCGTTCGACGCCTACTGGGCGCCCTGACTCCCCTGACTCTATTGGGCGCCCTGATTCCGTCACCTTGATTCTGTCACCCTGACTCATGACGCCCACCCCCCGTTTTCCCCGATCCAGCGGCGTGCTGCTGCACCTCACCAGTCTGCCCAGCCCGCATGGCAGCGGCGATCTCGGGCCTGCGGCCTACCACTTCATCGACTGGCTGCATGCCGCAGGCCAGTCGGTCTGGCAATTCCTGCCGCTGGGCGGTATCGGTCTGGGCGGCTCGCCCTATATGAGCAGTTCGGCCTTCGCCGGCAATGTGCTGCTGATCGACCTCACCGAGTTGCACCGGCGCGGCTGGCTGGAAGCCGACGATCTTGTCGCGCAAGACAGGCTGTCGGACGAGCGCGTGCAGTTCGACCGCGTCATCCCCTTTCGCATGGAACGTCTGCGCCGGGCCGCGGCGCGGTTCGAGACAAGCGCCACGCCGCAGGAACGCGCCGATCTGGCCGCCTTCCAAACCAAGCACGCCGTCTGGCTCGACGACTACGCGTTGTTCATGGCGCTGTCCGAGCACTTCGGTGAACGGTTGTGGAATACCTGGGACTCCGCGCTTTCGCAGCGCCAGCCCGAGGCGCTGCACCGCGCACGCGCGCAGCACGCCGAGCGCATCGCTTTCTGGACCTTCGCTCAATGGTGTTTCTTCCGTCAATGGGCCGCGCTGCGCGCCTACGCCCACGACAAAGGCGTGCGGCTGATGGGCGACATGCCGATTTTCATTGCGCTCAACAGCGCCGATGTGTGGGCCCGGCCCGATCTGTTCCAGCTCGACGCCAACGGCCATCCCACGGTCGTCGCCGGGGTGCCGCCCGACTATTTTTCCGCCACCGGACAGCGCTGGGGCAACCCGCATTACCGCTGGGCGGCGCACGAGGCCGAAGGGTTTGCCTGGTGGATCGCGCGGCTGCGCGCCACCTTCGAACTGGTCGACTGGGTACGCGTCGATCATTTCCGCGGCTTTGAGAGCTGCTGGGAAATTCCCGCCGACGAGCCCACGGCCATCGGCGGCCGCTGGGTGCAGGCGCCCGGCGTCGCGCTGTTCGAGGCGGTGTCCAAAGCCCTCGGCCCGCTGCCCATCATTGCCGAAGATCTGGGCGTCATCACGCCCGAAGTCACTGCCCTGCGCCAGCAATTCGGTTTTCCCGGCATGCGCATCCTGCACTTCGCCTGGGGGCAGAACGATGGCGGCCACAACGCCTACCTGCCACACAACTACGCCCACGACACCGTGGTCTATCCCGGCACGCACGACAACGACACCTCGCAGGGCTGGTGGGCGACCGCGCCCGAGGCCGTGCGCCACCATCTGCGCGAATACCTCGCCTGCGACGGTGGCGACATCGCCTGGACGCTGATCCGCGCCGCCAGCGCCAGCGTGGCCGACGTCGCCCTGTTCGCCCTGCAGGACGTGCTGCGTCTGGATGGCGCGCAGCGCATGAACACGCCAGGCACGGCGCAAGGCAACTGGACCTGGCGCTTCACCTGGGATCAGGTACAACCGGGGCATGCGGCTGGCCTGCTGCGTTTCGGCCAGCTCTACAACCGCCTACCCGCCTGAACTGGAACCTCGCCATGCTGACCGAACACGACATCGCCGACCTCGCCGCAGGCCACCACGCCGACCCGTTTGGCGTGCTCGGCATGCATCTGCGCGGCGCCACGCTGTGGGTGAACGCCGCGCTGCCCGGCGCGCTGGGTGTGGAGGTGATCGAGCGCACCAGCGGCGCATCGGTCGGCGCGCTGGAGCGGCAGGACGACACCGCAGTATTCAGCGCCCGCATGGGCCGCCGCCGCAAGCCCTTCGACTATCTGCTGCGGGTGACCTGGCCGCCCTTGCAACCGGGCGACCCGAACTGGGTGGCCGACCTCGAAGACCCCTACCGTTTTCCGCAAGTACTGGGCGAGACCGACGCCTGGCTGCTGGCCGAAGGCACCCACCTGCGTCCCTACGAATGTCTGGGCGCGCATCCGGGCGAGATGCTCGGCGTGGCCGGCACACGCTTTGCGGTGTGGGCGCCCAACGCCCGGCGCGTTTCGGTGATCGGCGATTTCAACGGCTGGGACGGCCGCCGCCACCCCATGCGGCTGCGGCGCGAATGCGGCGTGTGGGAGCTGTTCCTCCCCGGCGTGAGCCAGGGCGCGCTGTACAAATTCGAAGTCCTCACCCAGCACGGCGAGCTGCTGCAAAAGGCCGATCCGCTGGCCTTCCGCGCCGAACTGCGACCCAACACCGCCAGCATCGTGCAAGGCCTGCCGCCGCTGCATTCGCCGCGCCCCGGTATGGCGCAGGCCAATGGCTTCGAGGCGCCCATCAGCATCTATGAAGTGCATCTGGGCTCATGGCGCAAGGTGGAGGGCTGGCGCTGGCTGAGCTGGCGCGAACTGGCCGAGACCCTGGTGCCCTATGCCCGCGACCTGGGCTTCACCCATCTGGAGCTGCTGCCGGTCACCGAGCACCCGTTCGACGGCTCATGGGGCTATCAGCCCATCAGCCTGTATGCGCCCACCGCGCGTTTCGGCACGCCCGAAGACTTTCAGTATTTTGTCGATGCCGCGCACGACGCCGGACTCGGCGTGATTCTCGACTGGGTACCGGCGCACTTTCCGTCCGACCCGCATGGTCTGGCCAACTTCGACGGCACCCACCTCTACGAATACGCCGACCCGAAAGAAGGCTTCCACCACGACTGGAACACCCTGATCTACAACTTCGGCCGCACCGAAGTGCGCAACTATCTGGTGGCCAACGCCCTGTACTGGCTGGAACGCTTCAATGTGGACGGCCTGCGCGTGGACGCCGTGGCCTCCATGCTGTACCGCGACTACAGCCGCCCGGCCGGTCAGTGGGTGCCCAACAAGTTCGGCGGACGCGAGAACCTCGAAGCCATCGACTTCCTGCGCCGCATGAACCACACCGTCGGCGTGCAGCGCCCCGGCGCCATCACCCTCGCGGAAGAATCCACCGCCTTTCCCGGCGTCAGCCGCCCGCCCAGCGACGACCTGCAAGGTGGCGGCCTGGGCTTTCACTACAAATGGAATATGGGCTGGATGCACGACAGCCTGAGCTACATCCGCCGCGATCCGGTGCACCGCAAGTACCACCACAACGAGCTGACCTTCAGCATGATGTACGCCTATGACGAGAACTTCGTGCTGCCGCTCTCGCACGACGAAGTGGTGCATGGCAAAGGCTCGCTGCTCGCCAAGATGCCGGGCGACCGCTGGCAACAGTTCGCCAATCTGCGCGCCTATCTCGGCTATCTATTCAGCCATCCTGGCAAGAAGCTGCTGTTCATGGGTGACGAATTCGCGCAGGCTTCGGAGTGGCAGTCCGACTACAGCCTCGACTGGGACGCGCTGCTGCACTCGCCCAACCAGGGCGTGCAACGGCTGGTGCGCGACCTCAACCTCACCTACCGCGCCCACCCCGCGCTGCATCAGCTCGACCATCACCCGGGCGGCTTCACCTGGATTACCTACGACGACGCCACGCAATCGGTGCTGGCCTACGAGCGCGGCACGCGCGAAGGCAGTCGCTTCGTCGTGCTGTGCAACTTCACCCCCACCCCGCGGCACGACTACCGCATCGGCGTGCCGCAAGGCGGGCGCTGGGAGTCGCTGATCAATACCGACGATGCGGTGTATGACGGCTCCGGCCTGCCACTGGCCCTGCGCGAGGCCGAACCTCAGCCCTCGCATGGACGCCCGTTCTCGCTGCAACTCACCTTGCCGCCGCTGGCCTGCGTCATCCTGCGACCGGCGTCCTGAACCATGAGCGCGCAACGCCGCCGGGCAAAACACCCCGTCAAACCCGCCCCCCTCGGGCTGCAAGCCGCACGGGTTGCGAGCCTGGGCGCGCAACTGCAGGCCGATGGCGTGCACTTCGCCCTGGCCGCGCCGCACGCGCAGGCCGTGGAGCTTTGCCTGTTCGCCCCGGACGGGCAGACCGAAGTCGCCCGCCTGCCCCTGCACGCGCAACGCGACGGCATCTGGCAAGGCGTGCTGACCGCAGAATCCGGCGGCGTCGAAGGGCTGATTTACGGCTGGCGGGTGCACGGTCCCTGGTCGCCCAAAGAAGGCCACCGCTTCAACCCGGCCAAGCTGCTGCTCGACCCCTGCGCCCGCGAAGTCGTCGGCCGCTACGACGGCTGCGACGTGCACCTCGGCCACGATCCGGCCCACCCCGACCGACCCGATCCGCGAGACAACGCCGCCACCGCGCTCAAGGCCCGTGTGGTTGCCGATCTGCCCCCTTTGGCGCAGCCCCGCCCCGCCATCGACCCGGCGCAGCGGGTGATCTACGAACTGCACGTCAAGGGTTTCACCGCCCAGCACCCCGACGTGCCCCCCGCCCTGCGCGGCAGCTACGCCGGGCTGGCGCACCCGGCCAGCATCGATTACCTCAAGGCGCTGGGCGTCACTACGGTCAGCCTGCTGCCCATTGCATTGCGCGCCGACGAAGCCCGGCTGCTACAGACTGGCCTGAGCAATTACTGGGGCTACACCCCCATCGCCTGGGCCGCGCCCGAAACCCGGCTGTGGAGCGGCGCCGAGGGCAGCACGCCGCGCAGCGAGTTTCGCGCCCTGGTCGATGCCCTGCACGCCGCCGGGCTGGAGGTGATTCTCGACGTGGTCTACAACCACACCGCCGAGCTCGATCCGCACACCGGCCCCACCCTGTCGATGCGCGGCATCGACAACGCGCTCTACTACCACCGCAACCCGCAAGAGCCCGAGCGCACGCTCGACTGGACGGGCTGCGGCAACAGCGTCAACCTCAACGAGCCCCTGGTGCTGCGCGTGGCCATGGACAGCCTGCGCCGCTGGGTGAGCGAGTTCGGCGTGGACGGCTTTCGCTTCGATCTGGCCAGCACGCTGGCGCGCGGCACGGCGCGGGTGCAATACGATTTCCAGCCCGACGGCGCTTTTCTCAGCGCCCTCTCGCAAGACCCGGTACTGTGCAACTGCCTGCTCATCGCCGAGCCCTGGGATCTGGGGCCGGGGGGCTACCGCCTGGGCGGCTTTCCGCCCGGCTGGCTGGAGTGGAACGACCGCTTTCGCGACACCCAGCGCGGTTTCTGGCTGCAGCATCAAAACGCGCCCAGCGAGTTCGCCACCCGGCTGGCGGGGTCGAGCGATGTGTTCCGCCCGGCGCTGCGCGGCGCGCACAGCAGCGTGAACTTCATCACCGCGCACGACGGCTTCACCCTGCGCGACCTGGTCAGCTACGCCCACCGCCACAACCAGGCCAACGGCGAAGACAACCGCGACGGCCACGGCCACAACCTCAGCATCAACAACGGCATCGAAGGGCCCACGCAATCGGCCGACATCCTCGCAGCCCGCGCCCGGCAAAGCCGCGCCCTGCTGGCGGTGCTTCTGCTCGCACTCGGTACGCCCATGCTGCTGGCGGGCGACGAACTCGGCCACACCCAGCGCGGCAACAACAACGCTTACTGCCAGGACAATCCGATCTCCTGGATCGACTGGGCGCAGACCGATGCGTCTCTGCTCGACTTCGTGCGCGGCGCGCTGGCGTTGCGGCGCAGCCTCCCGCTGCTGCAAAGCCACGCCTGGTGGGCCCCGGTGGCCACCGCATCCCAGCCCGGCGCGGTGTGGTACCGGGCCGACGGCCACCCGATGGAACAGGCCGACTGGGCCCGCGACGACCACGGCGCGCTCATGGTTCTGTTGAGCTCCGCATCGCAGCAGGTTCTGATTCTGATCAATGCCGAGGGACAAGAAGCCGCTTTCACCCTCAGGCCGGGGGCGTGGCTGCTTAGACTGTCCTCGGACAATGGTTTTGTCGCTTTGCCCGGCGACAATGAGGCTCAGGACAAAGCCCAGCGGCTGCAAGCTCGGCAAACGCTGCCGCCCACCAGCCTGTGGATCGCCACGCTGGAGGGCGCCGCGCCGCACACCCCAGGAGACCTTTCAGCATGAAACTCGTCACCCGCCCTGCCACACCGTTCGAAGGCCAGCGCCCCGGCACTTCCGGGCTGCGCAAAAAAGTCAGCGTGTTCCAGCAACCCGGCTATCTCGAAAACTTTGTGCAGGCCTTGTTCAACGTGCTGGGTGATGCCAGCGGCAAGACCCTGGTGGTGGGCGGTGACGGGCGCTACTACAACCGCGTCGCCATCCAAACCATTCTGCGCATGGCCGCGGCGCACGGCTACGCGCGGGTGCTGGTGGGGCAAGGCGGCATTCTGTCCACCCCGGCGATGAGCGCCGTCATCCGCCGCCGGGCGGCCAGCGGCGGCATCGTGCTCTCGGCCAGCCACAACCCCGGCGGGCCGCAGGGCGACTTCGGCATCAAATACAACATCGCCAACGGCGGCCCGGCGCCCGAATCGGTCACCGAGGCCATCTATCTGCGCTCGCGTGAGGTGCATGAAATCCGTACGGTCGATAGCCCCGACCTGCCGCTGGACGCACTCGGCGCCCACACCCTGCTGGGCACGCAGATCGAGATCATCAACCCGGTGGCCGACTATTGCGCCGTGCAGCGCGAACTGTTCGATTTCGACGCCATTCGCGCCCTGTTCGCCCGCGGCTTCCGCCTGCGGCTCGACACCATGTGGGCGGTCGGCGGCCCCTATGCCAAAGCCCTGCTCGAAGACGAACTCGGCGCGCCCAAGGGCACGGTGGTCAACGCCGAACCGCGCGAAGACTTCGGCGATCTTCACCCCGACCCCAACCCGGTCAACGCCACCGACCTGATCGACCACATGGCCGCAGCCGACGCCCCCGACATGGGCGCCGCCACCGACGGCGACGCCGACCGCAACATGATCGTCGGCCGCAACTTCGTGGTCTCGCCGTCCGATAGCCTCGCCGTGCTGGCGGCGCACGCCACCCGCATTCCGGGCTACGCCGCCGGTCTGGCCGGCGTGGCGCGCTCCATGCCCACCTCCACCGCCGTCGACCGGGTCGCCGCCTCGCTGGGCGTGGCCTGCTTTGAGACCCCCACCGGCTGGAAGTTTTTCGGCAACCTGCTCGATGCCGGCAAGGTCACCCTCTGCGGTGAGGAGAGCTATGGCACCGGCTCGAATCACATCCGCGAAAAGGACGGCCTGTGGGCCGTGCTGTTCTGGCTCAATCTCGTTTCGGTCACCGGCAAGTCGGTGGAACAACTGGTGCGCGAACTATGGGCCGAGCATGGCCGCTGCGTGTATTCGCGCCACGATTACGAGGGCATTCCCACCGAACAGGCCGACGCGCTGATGCACGACCTGCGCGCCGCCCTGCCCGACCTGCCCGGAAAAATTCTTGCGGGCGAACCCGTGGCGCTGGCCGACGACTTCGCCTACACCGACCCCACCGACGGCAGCGTCAGCAGCAAACAAGGCGTGCGCATCATTCTGCAAAGCGGCTCGCGCGTGGTGTTCCGCCTCTCGGGCACGGGCACCGAAGGCGCCACGTTGCGCATCTACCTCGAGCGCCACGAGCCCGACCCGGCACGCCACGACTTGCCCGCGCAGACCGCGCTCGCCCCCCTGATCGCCCTGGCCGAGCAAGTCGCCCGGGTGCGTCATTTCACCGGAATGGACACCCCCAGCGTGATGACCTGACACTCAGTTTGCCTTCGAGCTTCACCCCTAAAACACACAGGAGACCTGCCATGAATCAGAACCGTCCGGTGCAGCCGATGACCCCGCAAGACCGTCAGACCCAGCCGCACATGCTCGTGCGCCGCTCCATCGCCCTGGTGTTGGCCGGCGGACGCGGCTCGCGGCTCAAGCAACTCACCGACAAGCGCGCCAAGCCCGCGGTGTATTTCGGCGGCAAATTCCGCATCATCGACTTCGCGCTGTCCAACTGCGTCAATTCCGGTATCCGCCGCATCGGCGTGATCACCCAATACAAATCGCACTCGCTGTTGCGCCACCTGCAGCGCGGCTGGAGTTTTCTGCGCGCCGAGCTCAACGAAATGGTCGATCTGCTCCCCGCGCAGCAACGGGTCGATGAAGAGCACTGGTACCGCGGCACCGGCGACGCGGTCTATCAGAACATCGACATCATCCAGTCGAGCAAGCCCGAATATGTGGTGATTCTGGCCGGTGATCACGTTTACAAGATGGACTACTCCATCATGCTGCAAGACCATGCGACGAGTGGCGCGGAGGTCACCGTGGGCTGCATCGAAGTGCCGCGCAACGAGGCCAGCGCCTTCGGTGTCATGGCCATCGACGCCAACCGCAAGATCGTCGAGTTCATCGAAAAACCCGCCGATCCCCCCGCCATGCCGGGCAACGACCAGATGTCGCTGGCCAGCATGGGCATCTACATCTTCAACGCCAGCGCGCTCTACCGCATGCTGGGCGAAGACATGGCCGACGTAGGCTCCACGCACGACTTCGGCAAGGACATCATCCCCAAAGCGGTGCGCGAAGGCCTGGCGCACGCGCATCCCTTCTCGATGTCGTGCGTGCAGGGCGGGCAGCAAAGCCAGCCCTATTGGCGCGACGTCGGCACGCTCGACGCTTTCTGGGCCGCCAATCTCGACCTGGCCTCCGTCACCCCCGAGCTCAATCTCTACGACACCGAATGGCCGATCTGGACCAGCCAGCGCCAGCTCCCTCCGGCCAAGTTCGTGCAAGACCACAACGGCAGTCACGGCAAGACCATCAACATGATGGTCTCTGGCGGGTGCATTCTCTCGGGCTCCTCGGTCAGCAACTCGGTGCTGTTCTCCAATGTGCGGGTGCACTCGTTCTGCACCATCAACGAGTGCGTGCTGTTGCCCGATGTGCTCGTCAACCGCTCCTGCCGCCTGAACAAAGTCATCCTCGACCGCGGCTGCGTGCTGCCCGAGGGGATGGTGATCGGCGAAGACCCGGTACTCGACGCCAAACGCTTCGAGCGCACGAGCAACGGCGTGGTACTGGTGACCAAAAAGATGCTGCGCGCCCTCGGCGAGACCGAGCTGAACGAGGAAGACGATGACTGAACCTAGCCCCCAAGCTGCGGCTTCGCTCGCGCTGCCCCCCGAGGGGGCGCACCCCGCCTTGGGGCGGCCCGGCGGCGGGGTGGCCTTGCGCGTGCTGCAGGTCAGCGCCGAAATCTTCCCCCTGCTCAAGACCGGCGGTCTGGCCGACATCGCCGGCGCCCTGCCCGCGGCGCTGGCCACGGCCGGTTGCGACACGCGCGTGCTGCTGCCCGGTTTTCCCGCCATCCGCACCGGTTTGGCGAACGGCGAAACCGTCGGTCAATTCACCCTACCCTGGGGCGAGACCGTCGCCGTGCTGCTCGGCACGCTACCCGCCGTGCCAGGCGCCGAGGGCCGCCCGGTACACGCCTATGTGCTCGACGCGCCCAGCCTGTACGACCGCCCGGGCAATCCCTACGAAGACGCGCAGCGCCGTCCCTATGCCGACAATCATCGCCGTTTCGCCGCGCTGGGCTGGGCGGCAGCGCGGCTGGCGCGCGGCCTTGACGCCGCCTGGGAACCGCACCTCGTGCACGGCCACGACTGGCACGCCGGCCTGACGGCAGCCTGCCTGAAATTCAGCGCAGGCAAGCCGGTGCCGTGCATCTACACCGTGCACAACCTGGCCTACCAGGGCATTTTTCCGGCGGACGTGATGGGCGATCTCGGCCTGCCTTCCGCCGCGTTTCAAGTCGATGGTCTGGAATTTCATGGCCAGATCTCGTTCATGAAGGCCGGTCTGTTTTACGCCGACAAAATCACCACGGTCAGCCCCAGCTATGCGCGCGAAATCCAGACGCCCG
Organism: Thiomonas sp. TH-17; assembly: GCF_057473305.1. Taxonomy (NCBI): domain Bacteria; kingdom Pseudomonadati; phylum Pseudomonadota; class Betaproteobacteria; order Burkholderiales; genus Thiomonas; species Thiomonas sp. TH-17. The sequence goes on along the minus strand of NZ_JBYCKI010000161.1, from coordinate 7,471 downwards.
AACAGGGCTTCGGCCTCGACGGGCTGCTGCGCACCCGGCGCAACGACCTCAGCGGTATTCTCAACGCGGTCGATGCGGCCGTGTGGAATCCCGCGACCGACGCCCACATTCCGCGGCACTACGGCGCCGAAAGTCTCTCGGGCAAGTCGCGCTGCAAAGCCGCATTGCAAGAAGAAGCCGGTCTGGCTCTCAGCAAAGACACGCCCCTGTTCACCGTGGTCAGCCGCCTGACCCAGCAGAAAGGTCTCAACCTCGTACTCGCCGCCATCGACACCCTGGTTGAAGGCGGCGGGCAGTTGCTGGTCTTGGGCAGCGGCGATCACGAACTGGAAACGGCCTTCGGCCACGCGGCGCAGCGTCATGCGGGCAGCGTTGCCCTGCGCGTCGGCTATGACGAAGCCTATGCGCACCGCATTTTTGCCGGCAGCGACATCACCCTCGTGCCTTCCCGCTTTGAACCCTGCGGCCTCACCCAGATGTACGGCCTGCTCTACGGCAGCCTGCCGCTGGTGCGCGCCGTGGGCGGTCTGGCCGACACCGTGGTCGACGCCGACCTCGCCACGCTCGACGACGGCACGGCCACGGGCATTGTTTTTGCTAGCTTTTCCGAGGCCGATTACCGCCACGCGGTGCGGCGTGCGCTGGCCCTCTATCGCCAGCCGCGCGCCTGGTCGCGGGTGCGGCAAACCGGCATGCATCAAGACTTCAGCTGGACGCAGGCGGCCCGGCAATACCGAGCGGTCTACCAGGCTGCCCTCCCGAATTTCTCTCGCGCTCTCACATGACCCCCGAACCTAAACCGCCCCTCCCCGAAGCCGCCTCGGTCCCCTTCGTTCACGACACGCCGCCGCATGACGTGCCGGCGCTCAAGCGCGCGATCTCCAACAAGCTGATGTTCCAGATCGGCAAAGACCCGCATTCGGCGCAGCCCATCGACTGGCTGCATGCCGCGTCTTACGCCGTGCGCGACCTGATGGTGGAGCACTGGTTCGACACCACCCACGCCCGCAACGAAAAAGACGCCAAGCAGGTCTATTACCTGTCGATGGAATTTCTCATCGGCCGCGCGTTTTCCAATGCGCTGATCGCGCTCGAACTCACTGCGCCGCTACGCGCCGCACTGGCCGAATTAGGCGTGGACATGAACGCCATCGCCGATCTGGAGCCCGACGCCGCTTTAGGCAACGGCGGTCTGGGCCGCCTGGCCGCCTGCTTTCTCGACAGCATGGCCACGCTGGGCATCCCCGGTTACGGCTACGGCATCCGCTACGACTACGGTATGTTCCGCCAGACCATCGTCGATGGCCGCCAGGTGGAGACGCCCGACTACTGGCTGACCGACGGCAATCCCTGGGAGTTCCCGCGCCCCGAAGTGGTGTACCGCGTGCAATTCGGCGGTCACGTGATCAAAGAGGGCGACCGCGCCCGCTGGGTGGACACCCACGATGTCGAGGCCATGGCGTACGACACCATCATTCCCGGCTACGACACCACTACGACCAACACCCTTCGTCTGTGGTCGGCCAAGGCCACCAAGGAGATCGATCTGGGCGCCTTCAACCGCGGCGACTACTTCGGCGCGGTCGAGCAGAAAAACCATTCCGAAAACGTCTCGCGCGTGCTCTACCCTGACGATTCGACCGACGCGGGGCGCGAACTGCGGTTGCATCAGGAATACTTTTTCTGCAGCGCCAGCGTGCAAGATTTGATGCGCCGCTACCTGCAAACGCACACCACCTTCGACCAGTTCGCCGACAAGGTGTCCATCCACCTCAACGACACCCATCCGGTGCTCGCCATTCCCGAGCTGATGCGCCTGTTCCTCGACGTGCATCACCTGCCCTTCAACGATGCCTGGCGCATCTGTCAGGGCGTGTTCTCCTACACCAACCACACCCTGATGTCGGAAGCGCTTGAAACCTGGCCGATCGACATGCTGGGCCGCGTATTGCCCCGCCACCTGCAGATCATCCTCGACATCAACGCCTACTTCCTCACCCGGCTCACGCAGAAGCACGGGCACGACGTCAACCTCATGCGCCATGTGTCGCTGGTGAATGAGTCGGGCTCGCGCGCCATCCGCATGGCCTATCTGGCGGTCATCGCCAGCCATTCGGTGAATGGCGTGTCGGCGCTGCACTCCGAACTCATGCAGCAGTCCATCTTTGCCGATTTCGCCAAGATCTGGCCCGCCCGATTCAACAACAAGACCAACGGCATCACCCAGCGCCGCTGGCTGGCGCTGGCCAATCCGCCTCTGGCCGCGCTGCTCGATAAAACCATCGGCGCCCACTGGCGCCGCGACCTGTCCGAACTGGCCAAGCTGCGTCCCCTGCTCGGCAGCTCAGACCTCGTCAAAGAGTTCCAGAGCGCCAAGCGCAGCAACAAGGCGCGTTTCGCCGCATGGCTGAAGGCCCATCACAACATGACCATTCCGGTCGACGCGCTCTACGACGTGCAGGTCAAGCGCATCCACGAGTACAAGCGCCAGTTGCTCAATGTGCTGCACGTCATCACCCGCTATCTGCGCATCCTCGAGCAGCCGGGCAGCGTCACCGTGCCGCGCGTGGTGATCTTCGCCGGCAAGGCCGCCTCGGCCTATCACATGGCCAAGCTCATCATCCAGCTCATCAACGATGTGGCCAAAACCATCAACAACGATGACCGTGTGGGCGATCTGCTCAAAGTCGTGTTCGTGCCCAACTACAGCGTGAGCGCGGCCGAAGTCATCATTCCCGCGGCCGATCTGTCCGAGCAAATCTCCACCGCGGGCACCGAGGCCTCGGGCACCGGCAATATGAAGCTGGCGCTCAACGGCGCGCTGACCATCGGCACCCTCGACGGCGCCAATGTCGAAATCCAGGAGAACGTCGGCGCCGACAACATTTTCATCTTCGGCCTCAACGCGGGCGAAGTGACCGATCTGCGCATGACCGGCTACCAGCCCAACGCCATTGCCAGCGCCAACCCCGAGCTGACCCGCGTGCTCGAAACCCTGCGCGACGGCCGATTCAGCCCGGATGAACCACATCGCTATCAGAGCCTCTACGACCTGCTGGTCAACTGGGGCGACCACTACATGCTGCTGGCCGACTACGCCAGCTACATCGCCGCGCAAGGCAAGGTCGATGCGCTGTACCGCAAGCCCGACGAATGGGCGAAGCGGGCGCTGACCAATGTCGCCGGCATGGGGCCGTTCTCCTCCGACCGCACCATTGCCGAGTACGCCGAGCAGATCTGGCACGCCAAGCCCTTGCTAAGCTAAGTCCCGTCAGCTCACCCCGTGTCCGTCGATCGCTTTTTGTCCGACCAAACCTGCCCGCCGAAACCTCATGCCCACACCCAAGACCATCGACACCGCCGGCCTGCGGCTGGAGTTCACCCGCCACGGCGAGCAAGCGCTCGCCACAGCGCTCAAAACCCTCGCCGCCCTGCCCAACAAGGCGGAAGACCTGGTGAGCAAGACGGTACTCAACGGCAGCGAAAACCGTCCCGCTTGGCATGTGCTGTCCCGGCTGGGCGCCAAGGGGCTCGACGCGCCCTCACAGGCCGCTGCCGATTTTCTGCAAGCCGAGTTCACCCGTATGGCCGACTGGGTGGACAAACGGGTGGAAGAAGCCGGAGCGGAAGGGCTCGACATCATTCACCTCGGGGCCGGCGGCTCTGAAACCCCCATGCTCGCGCTGCACACCGCCCTCTCGGTGCTGCAGACTCCGCGTTGCCGCGTGCACTGGGTCGCCAACCTCGACGGTGCCACCATCGACGCCGCGTTGGCGGCGGCCAAGCCCGAGCGCAGCTGGATCATCGTCAACAGCAAGTCGTTCCGCACCCAGGAAGTCATGCGCAACGCCGACATCGCCCTGCGCTGGTTGGGCGACAGCATCGGCGCCGAAAAGGCGCGCGAACGCCTGGTTGCGCTCACCGCCAATGCCGAACTGGCGCTGCAGCGCTTCGGCTTGCCCGCCGATCAGATCTTCCGGTCGCTGCCGGAAATCGGTGGACGCTTCTCGCTGTGGAGCACCCACGGCATGGTGTTGCTGCTCGCCTTCGGCCGTGAAACCGTGACCCAGCTACACACCGGGGCGCACGACATGGATCAGCACTTCCTCAGCACCCCGCTGGAAAGCAGCGCCCCGGGGCTGATGGCTGGCCTATCCCACGCCTACCGCGTGCGCTTTGGCCTGCCCTTGCTCTCCATCGGGCTGTACGGCGATGCGTTCTCGCGCATGCCGCTGTACCTGCAACAACTGCTCATGGAATCGCTGGGAAAATCCACCAGCGCCGACGGCATGCAGCCCGTCCACGTCAGCGGCCCTGCAGTCATCAGTGGCGTGGGCACCCCCGTGCAGCACACCTATTTTCAACTGCTGCACCAGGCCGCCGTGCCCGTGTTTCACGAAATCGTCGCCGTGGCCCATCCCTGGCACCGCCACCTGCGCGAACACATGGCGCTGCTGGCCAACGCGCTGGGCCAGGCCGACGCGCTGTGGAACGGCAAAGACGCCTCAAGCTGGCAAACCGAACTCATGGCCCAAGGCATGTCGCCCGAAGCCGCCGCCCGCGCCGCGCATCACCGCGCCTGCCCCGGTGGCCGCCCGTCCACCTTCATCTGGATGGAGCATCTCAGCGCCTACCACCTCGGCGCCCTGCTGGCCCTGTATGAACATCGTACCGTCGTGGAAGGCTGGCTCTACGGCATCAATCCCTTTGACCAATGGGGCGTCGAACTCGGCAAGACCCTGGCCACCAAGATCGAAAACGCCCTGCTGTCACAAAACGCCCAAGGTCTCAGCCCCGAAACCGCGGCCTCGCTCGACTACCTGCGCACGCACAGCAACTGAACGCAGCCACGTGTGCTGCGCCCGAGCAAGTTGAGAATCCGGTCTGAAAAGTGGCCCGCCCGACTGGATTCGAACCAGTGACCTACGGCTTAGAAGGCCGTTGCTCTATCCAGCTGAGCTACGGGCAGATGGATCAGGATCGGCGCCGATGCCTTGGGTCGAAACTCCTGAAGTGGCTTCGCCCAAACTCCGGCGGGTGACCTCTGTCGGGTGGTCGGGGCGAGAGGATTCGAACCTCCGACCCTCTGCTCCCAAAGCAAAAGTTAAAATACCAGGAAACCCGCGTCATTGCTTGCTTTCTGAGTTACTCGCGCGTGGTTTGGGACAATCTGGGGACAATCAGCAAAGCTAAAGGGGTGCTGCGTGGCTTCTATTTTACAGAGAGGCAACGGCTGGCAGGTCAAGGTGAGGCGCAAGGGCGCGCCGACAATCAGCCGAACATTCGATTTAAAAATCGACGCGGAAGCCTGGGCGCGCGAAACCGAACGCGAATACCAGCGCGGGAACATCGCAGCGCTGCGTAACGACGCGGGCAGAGTGACGATCGGCGAAGTCGCCGATAGGTATCTCTCCGAAGTGGCGCCGCTTAAACGCGATCACTCGGCCGGTACGCATGCACGCATGGCTAAGGCCCGGTTTGGCGCTTTCTTCCTTGGCTCTGTGCGTTCAGTCGATGTCGCGGCTTGGCGTGATGAACAGCTTCGAGCAGGCTACTCCCCACAGTCCGTGATTCACCAGCTCAATGCACTATCCGCACTGTTCAGTCACGCGGAAAAGGAAATGAGCATTGCGTTACCCGCGGGCAACCCGGTCAAGGCCATACGCAAGCCAGCACAGCCCAAGCCTCGCGACCGACGTTTGCGGGCTGGTGAGATGGACTACCTGCTGGCTGCCGCAGCCAAGTCGCGCGCGGTTGGTGTAAAAGAGGTTTTGTTGCTCGCCGTGGAAACCAGCATGCGAATGGGCGAGTTGTTTTCCTTGCGATGGGAACACATCAAAATCAACTCTGGGAGGGGGAGAAAGTCGGCGACAGGCGCCGCTCACTTGCCGGACACGAAAAACGGTGAAAGCCGCACCGTGGCGCTGTCCAGCGTAGCCGTGGAGGCTTTACGCGCCCTGCCTCGGCGAACCGACGGCAAGGTGTTTTCCTGGAAACCCAATCATGAAAACGGCAGTTTCGAAAAAGTATGGCAACGCACGTTGTCCCGTGCGCGGACGCTGTACGAAGCTGATTGTGTCGCCCAAGAGGTGAGGCCCGACCCGGCCTTCCTCGATAACTTGCGATTCCATGATTTGCGCCATGAGGCCACGTCAAGGCTATTCGAGAAAGGCTTGGGCGTTATGGAAGTGGCCTCGATGACGGGCCACAAGTCGCTGGCCATGCTCAAGCGCTACACCCACATCGAGGCGGAGAAATTGGCGAAGAAGTTGGGATAGCATCGCGGCATGCCTGTCGTCTTTCGCCACAAGGGGTTTCGCTTCCTGTTCTTCTCGAACGAAGGCAACCCGCGTGAACCCGTTCACATCCATGCCGTCAAGGATGGAATCGACGCGAAATTCTGGCTTCAACCTGTGCGGGTAGCTTACAACGACGGGTTTGATGCCAAAACTTTGCGTGAACTTGTTCAGGTGATCGAGAACCACGTCAACGACATCGAAAGGGCCTGGGATGAACACTTTGGTTAGGGCGCAAGCCGTTACGTTCGATGACGACAGCATGCAAGTGCAGCTCTCCGATGGGCGCGTGCTTGGTGTGCCGCTGGCCTGGTTTCCGCGCCTGCTGCATGCCAATTCCGCGCAACGCGTCAACTACACGATTAGCACGCGCGGCCTGCACTGGGAAGAATTGGACGAAGATATTTCCGTCGAGGGCCTGCTTGCCGGCGTAGGCGATCTCACCCATCATCACGCCGCGGCAGCGTGATGGGTGCCATCTACCCCAAGCATTCAAGTCCTCCAGTACGCCATCCTCATCACCCTTGATGCGTTCAAGGTAGCCGTGGGCTCCGAGTTCCGGGGCAGCGCGGCGCGGAAAGCGTCGAGGTTCATCCCGGTTTCGCGCTCGATGACATTGAGCGCCACGGCGGCGGCCATGGATGCCTTGACGCCAGGCACAGCGGCGATCATCTTCTGCAGGCCGATCAGGGCGGCAACCCGGCTTTCCATGTTGTCGGTGAGCCCGCGTTGCTGACGAGCCTGCTTTTGCAGGTCAGCCATCGTGGGGTGAGCCGGGGCGGCGGCGGGCCGGGCGGTGTAGCTGCCGGTCTTGCGGATCGTGGGGAGGACTTCCTCCATCAGCCACGCCTCAAACTTTTCCGCCTCTGGCTTGCGGCTCTTGACGATCAGCCGGTATAGGTTGCCTTCGTTGATGAAGGTCAATTCGCGCATCTGCCCGCCTGACCTGACCTCACGTTTCGTTATGCCAGCCTCCTTGCAGTGATCGGCGATTGCCTTGCTGCTATTGGAGTAGCCGAGAACACTGCAAACATCGACGGCGGCGAACCACGGCGCGCCGCGCTCATCAATGATGGTACGCCGATCAGGGCGGCAACCCGGGTTTCCGAGTTGTCGGTAAGCCCGCGTTGCTGGCGAGCCTGCTTTTGCAGGTCGGCCATCGTGGGGTGAGCCGG
>NZ_JBYCKI010000160.1:0-32666 GCF_057473305.1 Thiomonas sp. TH-17 | reverse complement strand
AATCGGTGAAAAAAGTTTTGTTGAGCTGTTTGAGTGCGGGCCTGCTGGCCTTGTCGGGTATCGCGGTTCCTGCGCAGGCGGCCGGTTCGGCGCCGCAGCAGCCTTGCGTGGCCTGCGGCCTGCCGGATTTCACCGGGCTGGTGGAGAAGGCCGGACCTTCCGTGGTGAATATCCGCACCTACAAGAAGGTGCCCGTGGGCAGCGGCGACCAGATGGACGAGCAGACCCGCGAACTGCTTCGGCGGTTTTTTGGGGTGCCCATTCCCGCGCCCGATAGCCCGAAGGGGGGCAAGAACGGCCCGCAGAATGAAGAGGAAGAGCGTCCCACGGGCGTGGGCTCGGGCTTCATCGTCAGCCCGGACGGCTACATCATGACCAACGCCCATGTCGTGGACGGCGCAGACGAGATCATGGTCACGCTGACCGATAAGCGCGAGTTCAAGGCCAAGCTCATCGGCGCCGACAAACGCACCGACGTGGCGCTGGTGAAGATCGATGCCAAGCAAGCGCTGCCCGCCGTGCACATCGGCGATTCCTCCAAAGTCAAGGTGGGCGAGTGGGTGGTGGCCATCGGTTCGCCATTCGGGCTCGAAAACACGGTGACGGCGGGCATCGTCAGCGCCAAGGGGCGCGATACCGGCGATTACACCCCGTTCATTCAGACTGACGTGGCGGTCAATCCGGGCAACTCCGGCGGCCCGCTGATCGATATGCGCGGCAACGTCATCGGCATCAATTCGCAGATCTACAGCCGTACCGGCGGCTTCATGGGCATCTCCTTTGCCATCCCCATCGATGAAGCCATGCGCGTGGTCGAGCAGCTCAAGAAGCAGGGCTATGTGGTGCGCGGCAAGATCGGGGTGCAGATCGACAGCGTGAGCCGCGATCTGGCCGAGTCGCTCGGGCTGGGGCAGGCGCGGGGTGCTTTGGTGCGTGTCGTCGAGAAGGGCGGCGCGGCGGACAAGGCCGGTGTACAGGTGGGCGACATCGTCACCAGCTTCAACGGCAAGCCGGTGGAGCGGGCCAACGATCTGCCGCGTCTGGTGGGCGAAACCAAGCCTGACGCCACCGTGCCCATGCAGGTGCTGCGCATGGGCAAGACCCTGACGCTCAACGTCAAGGTGGGCGAATGGGTGATGGACAAGAAGCCCGGCGCCAAGCCGGCCGAGGAGCAAAAGCCCGAAGCCGTGAGCAAGGCCAATGCGCTGGGGGTGAAAGTCATCGACCTCAATGATGCCCAAAAGCGCCAGCTCGGCGTGAGCAGCGGCGTGCTGGTCGAGGCTGTGCGCGAGGGCGCTGCACGCGACGGTCTGCGCGTGGGTGATGTGGTGCTGGCGGTGGGCAACACTGCGGTCAGCAGTGCCACCCAGTTCAATGCCATCAGCGCGCAACTGCCCGTTGGCAAGCAGGTGGCGGTGCTGGTGCGGCGCGGAGAATCGGGTCTGTACGTCCTGATCAGGCCGCAGAACTGAGGCGATCAACAGGGCGGAACGCGGCATCAGGCCGGGTCTCGCCCCCGGGTTAGAATGATCGCCCAACAAGCATCAGCAGTTGCCAAATCGATTTGTTGGAAGGCGCGTCACGCTTGTCGCGCCTTTTTTCTTGTTCATCCCCGTGTTTCCGTCTGATCCGCAGGGCGCGAAGCGGTCGCCCCAGTGGACTATTGCATGAATCATATTCGTAATTTTTCAATCATTGCCCATATTGATCACGGCAAATCTACGCTTGCTGACCGCATTATTCAGCGGTGTGGGGGCTTGTCCGACCGGGAAATGGAGGCGCAGGTGCTCGATTCGATGGACATCGAACGCGAGCGCGGCATCACCATCAAGGCGCAGACCGCGGCGCTGCAATACCTCGCGAGGGACGGGAAAACCTATAACCTCAATCTGATCGATACCCCAGGGCATGTCGACTTCAGTTACGAAGTCAGCCGTTCGCTCTCCGCCTGCGAAGGTGCGCTCTTGGTGGTCGATGCCAGTCAGGGGGTCGAAGCGCAGACCGTGGCGAATTGCTACACCGCGCTCGACCTGGGCGTGGAAGTGGTGCCCGTGCTCAACAAGATGGATCTGCCGCAGGCCGACCCCGAGCAGGCCAAGGCAGAAATCGAGGAAGTCATCGGCATCGATGCGACGGACGCCATCCCCTGCAGCGCCAAGACCGGCATGGGTATCGACGACATTCTCGAGGCCGTGATTACGCGCATGCCGCCGCCCAAGGGTGTGGTGGACGCGCCGCTGCGCGCGATGATCATCGACTCGTGGTTCGATACCTATGTCGGCGTGGTCATGCTGGTGCGCGTGGTCGATGGCAGTCTGAAGAAGGGCGAGCGTTTCAAGATGATGGCCACGCACGCGGTCTACAACGCCGAGCAGTTGGGGGTGTTTTCTCCCAAAGCGGTGCAGCGCGAGGTGCTCAACGCGGGCGAGGTGGGCTTCATCATCGCGGGCATCAAGGAGTTGCAGGCCGCCAAGGTCGGTGACACCATCACCCTCGAAAAAAAGCTGCCCAACAATCTCGGACCGGCAGCCGAGGCGCTGCCCGGTTTCAAGGAAATTCAGCCGCAGGTGTTCGCCGGTCTCTACCCCACCGAGGCGAGCGAATACGACCAGTTGCGCGACGCGCTGGAAAAGCTCAAGCTCAATGACGCAGCCCTGCGTTATGAGCCCGAAGTGAGCCAGGCGCTGGGTTTCGGCTTTCGCTGTGGCTTTCTAGGCCTGCTGCACATGGAGATCGTGCAGGAGCGACTGGAGCGCGAGTTCGACCAGGATCTCATCACCACCGCACCCTCGGTGGTCTATCAGGTCATGCTGGCCAATGGCGAGGTGATCGAGGTCGAGAATCCGTCGAAAATGCCCGACCAGGGGCGAATTGCCGAAATCCGCGAGCCCATCGTCACCGTGCATCTCTACATGCCGCAAGATTATGTCGGCCCGGTGATGACCCTGGCCAACCAGAAGCGCGGCATGCAGCTCAATATGGCCTATCACGGTCGCCAGGTGATGCTCACCTACGACATGCCGCTGGCCGAGATCGTGCTCGACTTTTTCGACAAGCTCAAAAGCGTATCGCGGGGTTATGCCTCGATGGACTATGAGTTCAAGGAGTACCGCGCCGCCGATGTGGTGAAGGTTGACATGCTGATCAACGGCGACCGGGTGGACGCGCTGTCCATCATCGTGCACCGTGCTCAGAGCCAGTATCGCGGCCGTCAGGTGGCGGCCAAGATGCGCGAGATCATTCCGCGCCAGATGTACGACGTCGCCATCCAGGCGGCCATCGGGGCCAACATCATCGCGCGTGAGACAATCAAGGCCCTGCGCAAGAACGTGCTTGCGAAGTGCTACGGGGGGGACATTTCCCGCAAACGCAAACTGCTGGAAAAGCAGAAGGCGGGTAAAAAACGCATGAAGCAGATCGGCTCTGTCGAAGTGCCACAAGAAGCCTTTCTCGCGATCCTGCAAGTCGAAGACTGATCCACTCCCCAAAAAATATCCCGTATGGAAACTGCGCCCAGCGTCAACTTCACCCTATTGCTGTTCATTCTTCTGGTCATCACCGGCGTGTTCTGGTTTGCCGAGCGCTGGTATTTCGCGCCGCAACGCAGGCGCGCGGCGAAGTCGGCCGTGGCGCAGTTGGAAGAGCGTCGCAGCGCTCTCCAAAAACAGGGTCTGGCCGCAGACGGCGCCGTGGCCAGCGATGCCGACATCGAAGCGGCGCGCGAACGGGTGCAGCGTCAGCCGTGGTGGCTGGAGTGGACGGCCGGGCTGTTCCCGGTCATTCTGGTGGTGTTTTTGCTGCGCTCCTTTGTGGCCGAGCCCTTCAAGATTCCGTCGGGCTCCATGGAGCCGACGCTGGTGCCGGGCGACCTGATTCTGGTGAATAAATTCGAGTACGGTCTGCGCCTGCCGCTGCTCGATACACGCCTCACTCCGGGCGCGCTGCCGCAGCGCGGCGATGTGATCGTGTTCCGTTTGCCCAAAGATCCGAAGATCGATTACATCAAGCGCATCGTCGGGCTGCCGGGCGATACGGTGTCATACGAAAACAAGCAGCTGGTGATCAACGGCAAGCCGGTGCAGGAAACGCCTTTGCCCGATTATTTCGATCCCGGCACCATGACGTACTACAAGCAGTACATGGAAAAGCTCGGCACGCACGATCACCGCATCATGATCAATCCGATGGCGCCGCCCTATGTCATCGGCGGGCCTGAGAGTTTTCCGCACCGCGACATGTGTCACTACAACGCCGAAGGCTTTGTCTGCAAGGTGCCGGCCGGCAACTATTTCGTCATGGGCGACAACCGCGATAACTCGCTGGATTCACGTTATTGGGGTTTCGTGCCTGAACGCAATATCATCGGCAAAGCCTTTGTGGTGTGGATGAATTTCAGCGCACCGAAAAACATTGGGCTGATTCATTGATCATCATTGCCGAATGGAGAAATCGGGGCCAATATGAAGCAGCATGACAAGCAGCGTGGCATCACCCTGATCGGGTTGATTTTCTGGGGCGCCATCCTCGCGTTCATCGTGGTCATTGGCGCGCAGGCCGTACCTACCGCCACGGAATATTTCGCCATTCAGAAGGCGGTCGATCAGGCGGCCAAGGCCGGGCCGACCGTGGCCGATATTCGTTCGGCCTATTCCAAAATGGCCGATGTCGATTACATCTCCTCCGTCACGGCGCAGGATCTCGACATCACCAAGGTGAATGACAAAGTGGTGATCTCCTTTGCCTACAACAAGGAAATTCACATTGCCGGGCCGGTGTTCTTGCTGATCAAGTACGCCGGTCATTCCCATTGATTCCACTGATTCCCGGGTGAGCACGGCACTGGAAACGCGGCTGGGCTACGTCTTCCGCGATCGCAAACTGTTTGAGCGGGCGCTGACGCATCGCAGCTTTGGCGCGGATCACAACGAGCGCCTGGAATTTCTGGGCGATTCGGTGCTCAACCTCTCGGCCGCCGCCTGGCTGTATCACCAGGCGGCGCGGCAAGACGAGGGGCAACTCTCCCGCCTGCGCGCGGCGCTGGTGCGGGCCGAGGCGCTGGCGGAAGTCGGGCGGGCGATCGATCTGGGGCGGTTTCTCAGACTGGGTGAGGGCGAACTGCAGAGCGGGGGCGCCCAGCGCGAATCTATTCTGGCGGATACGGTAGAGGCGCTACTTGGCGCGATCTACCTCGAAGCCGGCTTCGACACGGCGCAAGAGGTGATGCGCCGCCTGTTCACCCCACTCATGGATACGCTGGACGCCGACGTCGTCCGCAAGGATGCGAAGACGCAACTGCAGGAGTTTCTGCAAGGCCAGCGTCTGCCTTTGCCCAGCTATGCCGTGCTCGACGTGCGCGGAGCCGCGCACCAGCAGCAATTCAAGGTGGAGTGCGCCGTCGCGGCACTCGGACTGAAAGTCGAGGGCGAGGGCGACAGCCGCCGCCGCGCCGAACAAGACGCCGCCACGCGCATGATCGAGCGCATTGGACGAGGCGGCACAAAACCCGTGCGCCGTGGCAACCGGCCCGTGTGGGTGGATGAGCGCGGGCAAGCCGTTCAGTCCAGCCATGCGCCTGATGCGGCGCAGCCTGCGCTGGCGCACAATCAACAGCGTCGTGCGCCCGTGCGGCGACCGCCTAAAACTCTCAAATCGCCATGACCTCATCGCCCCCGGATTCGCCGCGCCGTTTCGGCACTGTGGCCATTGTCGGCCGTCCCAATGTGGGCAAATCCACTCTGCTCAATGCGCTGGTGGGCGCCAAAGTGAGCATCACCTCGCACAAGGCGCAGACCACGCGGCACCGCATCCTCGGGGTGACCACGCACGGAGCTTCGCAGTTCGCTTTTGTCGATACGCCAGGCTTCCAGACCCAGCATATGCACGCCCTCAACCGGGCGATGAACCGCACTGTCACCGGCGCTTTGAGCGAGGTCGATCTGGTGCTCTGGGTGCTAGAGGCGGGCAAGATTCTTCCGCAGGATCGCACCGTGCTTGAGGTCTTGCCCGACGACCGGCCGGTGATCGCCGTGGTCAACAAACTTGACCGCATCACCCCGCGCGAAAAGCTGCTGCCCTGGCTGGCCGAACTGGGGCAGCTGCGCAAGTTTGCCGAGATCGTGCCGATGTCGGCGCAAAAAAAAGCCGATGCCCCCCGGCTGCTGTCCATCATGGAGCCCTACCTGCATGAAGGTGAGTGGGGCTATGAACAAGACGCCCTCACCGACCGCAGCGAGCGCTTCCTTGCCGCAGAGATTCTGCGGGAAAAGCTGTTCCGTCTGACCGGCGACGAATTGCCCTACACCAGCACCGTGGTCATTGAGCAGTTCGCCCAGGAAGGCGATCTGCGCCGCATTTCCGCGGCCATCATCGTCGATCGGGATGGACACAAGGCCATGGTGATCGGCGCTGGGGGCGAGCGCCTCAAGCGCATCTCCACCGAAGCGCGGCAGGACATGCAGGTCTTGTTCGACGGCCCGGTTTTTCTGGAGGTCTGGGTCAAGACCCGTTCGGGCTGGGCCGACGACCAGGCCGCCGTGCGCGCCTTCGGCTATGAGGACTGAGCTGGGCGTCGAACCGGTTACCGTGCGACCCGCACCGCGTGCTCCCAGGCGCGGCGTCTCGGTGGAGCGCGTGCAGGAAGAGCCCATCTACGTCCTGCACAGCTACCCGTGGAAGGAAACCAGCCTGCTGCTCGACGTGTTCAGCCGACGCCATGGCCGCTTGGCGCTGGTGGCCAAGGGCGCCAAGCGACCGACTTCCGCGCTGCGCGCCGTGCTGCTGGGTTTTCAGCCCTGCCACGCCAGTTGGAGCGGCCGCGGCGAGGTGCGCACCCTGACCCGGGCCGAATGGGCGGGCGGGCTGGCGCCGCTGTCGGGCCTGCCCCTGCTTTGCGGTTTTTATTTCAACGAACTGCTCGTGCGTCTGCTGGCTCGCGAAGATGCTCACGAAGGTCTGTTCGACGCGTATCACGCCGGCATTGCCGCGCTGGCGCAACGTCCCCATGCGACGGCGGGCGAACTGGAGCCGGTGCTGCGCAGCTTTGAGTTTTCGCTGTTGCGCGAGCTGGGTTTTTTGCCCGACCTGCACCTCGAAGGGGCGACCTCCGAGCCCGTGCTGCCCGATGCGTTTTACCGGGTCGACCCGGATCATGGCGTGTCGGCCTGCTCCGCTTCAGATGTGTTGGCGGTGCGCGGCGAGGTGTTGCTGGCGCTGCGCGACGGCCCGCCGGCAGAGAGCGATGTTGCACTGGCGCGGGCTGCAAAGACGCTGATGCGCAGCCTGCTTCACTATCATCTTTCGGGACAGATGCTGCGCACCCGCCAGCTGCTTATTGATCTCCACAAGTTATGAACCCAATGGCTTGCCCCCCTGATGCTGCGCCGCTGCTCGGGGTGAATATCGACCACGTCGCCACGTTGCGTAACGCGCGCGGAGGCAGTTTTCCCGATCCCGTGCTGGCGGCGCAGCAGGCGGTCGAAGCCGGGGCGGACATCATCACCTTCCACCTGCGCGAAGACCGTCGCCACATCCGCGATGCCGATGTTGAGCGGCTCAAGACCACCCTTTCGGCGCCGCTGAATTTCGAGTCTGCGCTCGCCCCGGAGATGCTCGACATCATCTGCCGAGTGCGCCCGCAAATGGTCTGCCTGGTGCCCGAGCGTCGGCAGGAAGTGACTACCGAGGGCGGGCTGGATGTAGCGGGGCAGTTCGACCGCGTGCGCGAGGCCTGCGCCCGTCTGGCCGATTGCGGCTGCCGCGTTTCCCTGTTCATCGAGCCCAGCATCCGGCAGATCGAGGCCAGCGCCCGGGCTGGTGCGCCCTGCATCGAACTGCATACCGGCGCTTACGCCAACGCTTTCGATGCAGCAGACGAAGCTGCACGGCAGCGCGAATTCGATCGCATCGTCGCGGGCCTGAAGCTGGGCCGCAGCCTGGGCCTGCAGACCAACGCGGGCCACGGCCTGAGCCTGCAGAGCACGCCGGCCATTGCCGCACTGCCTGAAGTGAGCGAGCTGCACATCGGCCATGCGCTCATCGGCCATGCGGTGTTCGTCGGGCTGAAGCAATCGGTGCGTGACTTTCAGGCGGTGATCGCGCGCGCGGTAGCAACGCACTCATGAGGAAACGCACGGCCGCCCGAAGTTTCCTCATCCCCCTTGGGGGGCCTGACGCGCAGCGGCAGGTCTGGGGGCGCTCATGATCTACGGCATCGGCACCGATGTCTGCTCCATCGCGCGCATGGACGCCGCGGTGCAGCGCAACGGCGACCGTTTCGCGCAACGGGTGCTCGGCGGCGGCGAGCTGGCCGAGTATGAGCGCCGTATGTCCAAGGTGCGCCAGCGCGGCATCAACTACCTGGCCACGCGGTTTGCCGCCAAGGAAGCGTTCTCCAAATCCATCGGCCTGGGCATTCACAGCCCCATGCGCTGGCGCGATTGCGAGATTCTCAAGCTCCCCAGTGGGCAGCCGATCATCGTGCTGCATGACGCGCTCAAAGACTGGTGCGCGGCCCGTTCGCTGCGGTTTCTGGTCTCGGTGTCCGATGAGGCCGATACCGCGCTGGCCATGGTTGTGGCCGAAGTGACTCGGTGAGGCGAAGACATGCAACTGCTGATGCACTCCCCCTTGATCCTCGATGTGGCCGGGCTGCAACTCGGCGCCGCCGACCGAAAGCGCCTGCGCAATCCGCTGGTGGGCGGCGTGGTGCTGTTTGCGCGCAACTGGGAGAGCCGCGGACAGCTCTCGGCGCTGTGCGCACAAATCAAGGCGGTACGCCCTGATCTGCTGATCGCGGTTGATCACGAGGGCGGGCGGGTACAGCGCTTTCGCACCGATGGCTTCACGGCACTTCCGGCGATGCGCGAGCTAGGGACGCATTGGATGGTCGATGCCCCAGGCGCCATGCGGCGTGCGGCGGCGTGCGGTTTCGTGCTGGCTTCGGAGCTGCGGGCTTGCGGGGTCGATTTCAGCTTCACGCCTGTGCTCGATCTCGATTGGGGCGGCTCCAGCGTAATCGGTGATCGCGCGTTTCACGCCGATGCGCGGGTAGTGACGGTGCTGGCGCAAAGCCTGATGCTGGGTCTGGCGCGTGCGGGCATGGCGCATTGCGCCAAGCATTTCCCCGGCCACGGCTATGTGCGTGCCGACACGCATCTGGCCGTGGCGCGAGACACGCGCACCCTCGACGCCATTCTGGGTGCCGATGCCGCGCCTTATCAATGGCTGGCGCCTGGGCTGCGCGCGGTCATGCCGGCGCATGTGATCTACCCCGAGGTGGATGCGCTGCCCGCAGGTTTCAGCCCCGTATGGCTGCGGGACGTGCTGCGCGAGCGCATCGGCTTTACCGGCGCGATACTCAGCGACGATCTCGGCATGGCCGCGGCGCGGGCCGAAGGCCAAAGCCTCAGCCAGGCTGCGCTGCAGGGTTTGCAGGCCGGATGCGACGCCATGCTGGTGTGCAACCAGAGCGCGGCCGATAACGGCCGACCGCTCGACGTGCTGCTGCGCGAACTCGATCAGGCGCTGGAGCGTGGGCAGTGGACGCCCGATGCCCGCAGCGCCCAGCGTCGCTTCGACCTGCTGCCCACCCAGCCGCCCGTGCAATGGGACGAGCTCATGGTGAGCGACAGCTACCGGGCGGCGCTCGACGACGTTTTCAACCTGCCAAACCCGGCGGGCCAGAAATAACCGTCAGGGGTAGAACAGCACCAGCTTGTAACCCGACGGAGCGGCGCCGTCGACTTCGAGGCGCAGCAGCAATTGCACCTGCTGACCCGCGGCCAGGCCCGCTGTCAGGGTGCGATGAGTGGCCTGCGCTTCGGGGAGGTACTGCGCGGCTTGCACCACTTTGCGTTGCAGGGTCATGTCCTGCGCATTGGTCAGGGTCAGTTCCAGCGCGGGCCAGGCCACGGCGCGGTCGGACCGGTTGCGCAGCAGCACGCTGAGTTGCAAGCCGTTGTCGGCCGGGCTGAGCGTGGAGGAGTCGATGACCAGGGCATCGAGGTCGCGCGGAGCGCTCAGTTTGCAGCCGCTGGTCATCTGGCAGAGTTGTTGCAGCCAGGGGCGGCTGTTCGGGTATTGCTGCGCCAGGGTGTCGCGCCAGGTCAGCGCGGCCTGAGCGGCGAGTACCAGAAGGAGGAGCAGGCTGATGACGGCCAGCGCCGCGCGCACAGGCGTGCCGCTCCAGAAGGCCTGGCGGCGGGCCTTGCGGATAAATTCGGGCTCTGCTTCCACCGGCTTTGCGGCGAGTGCGGGTGCGTTTTGCGGGCGGTCTTCGCTCTCGAACTGATAGTTGAGTGCGTCGTTCAGGTTGAACTCGGACAGCGGTGGGGCGTCGGGGTCGAGGGCTGCTTGGGAGGCCGAGATCTCGGCCGCTACAAGACCATCTTCGGGTAACAGGTCATCGGGCCATTCTGCGGGCGTGAACGCCTCGTCAGGTTCGACCTGTTCGTCGTGCTCCAGTTCCGGCTCTGGTTCTTGTTCGGCGGGAGTCCGGGGCGCCAGATCGTAGGCCTGAACCGTCAGTGGCAGAAAACCTTGATAAGTCGGCTGATCGAGTGGAATGTTGCTCCAGCGCAGGCCTGCCGTCACAGGCACGGTGCTTGCCTGCGGCTCGGGCGGCGCTTCGGGCAGCGGCGATGGTTCTGCTGCGGCCTGGGGCTCGGCGGCGGGGACGGCAGGTGGCGCCGGGGTGAGATCGATCAGATGATCGAGGGCGTTGAACGGTTCGCCGCAATGGCCGCAGCGCACCCAGCCTTCGCGCAGCAAGAGCTGGTCGCGCACCACCTTGAAGGCGGTCTGGCAGTGGGGGCAGCGGGTGGCCTGTGCCATGCGCTGTTCAGGGGTGGGCGCGGCCCGCGAGGCAGACCCAGCCATCGAGCGTCTTGTCGATGTGCAGCGCGCCATAGGGTGCGTAGGCGGCGATGAGTTCTTCGGCCTGCCGGTCGAGTATGCCGCTGAGCACGAGCCAGCCACCGGGTTTCACATGCGCGGCAATCGCGGGCGCCAGCAGTTTGAGCGGCGCAGACAGGATATTGGCGACGACGATGTCGAATCGCGCATCAGCCACCTTGTCGGGCAGGCCGGCCTGCACGGTGACGTCATTGGCCGCGGCGTTGGCTTCGGTGGCCAGCACCGCGTCGGGATCGATGTCCACGCCGACCACGGGGTCGGCGCCGAATTTGGCCGCGGCGATGGCCAGAATGCCCGAACCACAACCGTAATCGAGCACGCTGAGTTGCCTTGGCGATTGACGCGCCAGCCACTCCAGACAAAGCCGCGTGGTGGGGTGGGTGCCGGTGCCGAAGGCCAGCCCGGGGTCGAGACGGATGATGGGCGCCTCGACAGTGGGCGGCTCATGCCAGCTCGGCACGATCCACAGTGCGTCGGCAATCGACACGGGCTGGAACTGAGATTGCGTCAGCCGCACCCAGTCCTGATCTTCCACCGTGGACTGTTGCACGTCTTGCAGATCGGGCAGGATGTCTTCGGCGAGCAGGGTGGCCAGCGCCGCATCGGCCTGAGCTTCGCTGGCGAAAAGCACGCGTAGCAGCGACTGCGCCCAGGCGCCTTTGGGCGGCGGCATGCCCGGCTCGCCGTACAAGGCCTGCTCTTGCGCCGTATCGCCGAAACGGTCTTCGACGCTCACGCTCAAAGCGCCGAGTTCCATCAGGGCATCGGAGAGGGCGTCGGCCTGCTCTTCGCTGACAGGGAGGGTGACTTCGCGGTAGGTCATGGCGGATTTGTTCACACCCTCTCAGGCGGGATGCCGCGCGGCGAGGTATTCCTCGAGGTAGTGGATGCTGGTGCCGCCTTCGATGAAGCGGGCATCCACCATGAGTTCGCGGTGCAGCGGGATGTTCGTCAGAATGCCGTCCACCACCATTTCCGACAGGGCAATGCGCATGCGCGCAATCGCCTGCTCGCGCGTGGCGCCATGCACGATGATCTTGCCAATCATCGAGTCATAGTTGGGCGGCACGAAGTAGTTGGCATAGGCGTGAGAATCGACCCGAACGCCCGGGCCGCCCGGGGTGTGCCACATGGTGATGCGCCCGGGCGACGGGGTGAACTTGTAGGGGTCTTCGGCGTTGATGCGGCACTCGATGGCATGGCCGTTGAACTGCACGCCGCGCTGGCGCACGGTCAGCTTCTCGCCCGCGGCGATGCGGATCTGCTCGACCACGATGTCGATGCCGGTGATGAGTTCGGTGACGGGGTGCTCGACCTGCACGCGGGTGTTCATCTCGATGAAGTAGAACTCGCCGTTTTCATACAGAAACTCGAAGGTGCCCGCACCGCGATAGCCGATTTTTTTGCAGGCGTCCGCGCAGCGTGCGCCAATACGCTCGATCAGCCGCCGCGGAATGCCGGGGGCCGGCGCTTCTTCGAGAATCTTCTGGTGGCGGCGCTGCATTGAGCAATCGCGCTCGCCCAGCCACAGCGCGTTGCCGTGAGTATCGGCCAGCACCTGGATTTCAATATGCCGCGGCTGGAGCAGAAACTTCTCCATATAGACCGCCGGGTTGCCGAACGCCGCCCCCGCCTCGCTGCGCGTCATGGTCACTGCATTGATCAGCGCGGCTTCGGTGTGCACCACGCGCATGCCGCGCCCGCCCCCGCCGCCCGCCGCCTTGATGATGACCGGATAGCCGATCGAGCGGGCGATGCGGGTGATCTCGCGCGGATCGTCGGGCAGCGCGCCCTCCGAGCCAGGCACGCAGGGCACGCCCGAACGGATCATGGCCTGCTTGGCGCTGACCTTGTCGCCCATCAGACGAATGGAGTCGGGGCGCGGGCCGATGAAGGCGAAGCCGGATTTCTCCACCCGCTCGGCGAAATCAGCGTTCTCCGACAGAAAGCCGTAACCGGGGTGAATCGCCTCGGCATCGGTCACTTCGGCAGCGGAAA
The DNA here is from genome assembly GCF_057473305.1 of Thiomonas sp. TH-17. Classification (NCBI taxonomy): domain Bacteria; kingdom Pseudomonadati; phylum Pseudomonadota; class Betaproteobacteria; order Burkholderiales; genus Thiomonas; species Thiomonas sp. TH-17. The sequence goes on along the minus strand of NZ_JBYCKI010000160.1, from coordinate 19,757 downwards.
TGATGGCTGGCATATGCAGATAGCTCTGCGCCGAGGGCGCCGGGCCGATGCACACGGCCTCGTCGGCCAGCCTTACATACTTGGCTTCGCGATCAGCTTCTGAATAGACCACCACGGTCTGGATGCCCAGTTCGCGACAGGCACGCTGCACCCGGAGAGCGATTTCGCCACGGTTGGCGATAAGGATTTTTTTGAACATGCGCGTTGTCCGTTCAATGACAGGGAAGGGCGGGAGCGCCCGTTGAGCGCAGGAGCCGTGGCCAGGAGCGGCGCTTAAGCGCGCTTCGCCACTGCCAGGGCTTGCTCCCCTGAGGGAGTCTAAAAACCGGAAGCGGCCCTGCGCGCTCCTGAGAAAACCATTACTCGATCACGAACAACGGCTGGCCGAATTCGACGGCTTGGCCGTTTTCGCCCAGCACGGACTTGATCACGCCGTCTTTGTCGCATTCGATTTCGTTGAGAATTTTCATCGCCTCGATGATGCACAGCGTCTGGCCGACCTTTACCGTGTCGCCCACGTCAACGAACGGCGCCGCTCCAGGAGAAGAAGAGCGGTAGAACGTGCCGACCATCGGCGACTTCAGCACATGCCCTTGCGCCTCCGGGGCGGGGGCAGCTTCGGCGGCGGATACTTGGGCATGAGCGGGCATGGCCTGAGGCGCGGCGTATTGCATCGGGGCCTGAGATGCAAACTGAGATCCCAACTGAGCGGGCATCTGCGCGTATTGAATGATGGGCTGCGGCTGCGCCTTGACGATTCTGACCGTGCCTTCGGCTTCCGTGATCTCCAGCTCGGAGACGTTGGAATCGGAGACTAGGTCGATCAAAGTCTTGAGTTTGCGTAAATCCATGATCTGTCGTTAAGTCGCTGATAAGTGTCGCATTAGACCATCAATTTTTACGATTCCCAAGATCGACTACGGCGTGGCGCAAGGCCAGGGTGTAGCCGTGCGCGCCACAACCGCTGATGACGGCCGTGGCCAGATCGGAAAAGTAGGAGTGATGGCGGAACGGTTCGCGGCGGTACACATTGCTCAGATGCACTTCGATGAAGGGCAGATCGGTGGCCGCGATGGCGTCCCGCAGGGCAACGCTGGTGTGGGTGTAGGCGGCAGGGTTGATGATGATGTAGCGCGTGCCGTCCAGACGTGCCGCATGCAGCCGGTCGATCAGGGCGCCCTCGTGATTGCTCTGGAAAGTCTGCACCTCCACCCCCAGGTCGGCGGCAAGGGTTTGCAGCGACTGATTGATATCGTCCAGCGTGGCCGCGCCATAAATGTGTGGCTCACGCTGTCCCAGCAGGTTGAGGTTGGGACCGTGAAGAACAAGGATGCGCGACAAGGTCATGGAAGGGCGATTGAACCGGGTGTGAGATGAACGGGGTGGATGGCTGGTGCGGGCGCTCAATGATCGGAGGGTACGGCTTCTTTCAACTCGTCGAGAGAGGTTTTTCCCAGCTTTTGAAACACCACGTCGCCTTTGCCATCGAGCACCACGGTGAATGGCAGGCCCCCCTGCTTATTGCCCAGGCTGGTGCTTAGAGCGATGCCATTCATGCCGCCCAGCAGGATGGGGTAGCTCACCGGATGTTCTTTCAGGAAGTTGCGTACCGCCGTGGGGTTGTCGAGCGCAATGCCGACCATCTCTATGTCTTTGTCTTTGTTCTGCTGGTAAAACTCCGAAAAATCGGGCATTTCTGCGATGCAAGGCGGGCACCAGCTTGCCCAGAAATTGATCACCAGCGGCTTGCCGCGGTATTGCGACAGATCGATGGATTTTCCCTGCAGATCGTCGAGTTTGTCAGCGAAAAAAGACTTGACCGCATTGTTTTCAACCGCAATGGGCACGCTGCGTTCGCGCTGAAACCAGGCATTGCCGAGCACCGCGACGATGAGAAGGATGATGGCGGCAGAAATCCAGATATTGACTTTGTTCATGGGGCTGTGGCGTAGCAATCAGACTGCTCGCATTGTGCATGGCTGGAGAAAAGCCTCAGAGTATCGGGTTTTCCCCATCGTCGGCGGAGGCGCTCAGGAGTTGTCTGAGCGCACGCAGCGTGCCTCTGGGTGTGCGCCCCTGCGCATCAGGCAGCAGGGCGCCGCGCACGTCTTTGTCCGGGTAGAGGCTCAGGTGGGCGAGCGTGGCTTGACGGTCGTGCGGGGGCCAGTGCAGGGTGAGTTGTTCGACACGGCCGCGCCCGGCGTAGTGCGGGGCTTCGCTGACCTGGAAAACGATGCCGTGATCGATGCAGTGAATCTCCACGCCCTTGCTGTCGTCGGTGAATAGCAGCACGTGCAGGTCGGAGTGTTCGTTGGCGGTGCCGTGCCAGACAGCCCCAGCCAGATGCGGATTGAACGCCGCAAACGCTTCCATCAGCGTCAGCGCGGCGCGGCGCAGCTGCAGCAACTGCGCGGGTTGGGTGTCGGCATGAAACAGGGCGAGTTCTTCGCGTACCTGCTGCTCGATCTCATCGTTGCTGGGCAGCAGATCGTGCGCCACGCGTTCGCCCAGCAGGCGCTTGGCGGCCTTGCGCTTGGCTGTGCCGTAGTCCAGACCGTCTTCGACGATCAGCCGCGCGGCCAGCACGGCGAGTTCAGCGCGCAGGGAGTCCATCGGAATATGGTAGCGGCGACCGACTGGCACAATGGGCGTCTTTCCTCAACAAACGCTACGCATGGCCGTCCTCTCCGTTTCAGATTTATCGCTCGCTTTCGGCCATGTGGCCCTGCTCGATCATGCCGCCATGGCGCTGGAGGTGGGCGAGCGGGTGGGCCTGATCGGCCGCAACGGCACCGGAAAGTCATCCCTGCTGCGCATTCTGGCCGGGCTGGAGCCGCCCGACGATGGCCTGGTGCAAGTGCAGCAGGGTCTGCGCCGGGTGTATGTGCCGCAGGAAGCGGATTTTTCTGCCGAAGCCAGCGTGTTCAATGTGGTGAGCGAAGGTGTGGCCGAAGCCCGCGCCCTGCGCGACCGTTTCGAGCAGCACGCGCCCGAAGACGACCTCGACGCCCTGCAGACCCGCATCGAACTGCTCGACGGCTGGAACTGGGAGACGCGTGTCGAACAAACCCTGCAACGTCTGCAACTCGATGGCACGACGCTCGTGGGCAGTCTGTCCGGCGGGATGCAAAAGCGCGTAGCGCTGGCGCAGGCGCTGGTGGCGGCGCCCGACGTGCTGCTGCTCGACGAGCCGACCAATCACCTCGATCTCGATGCCATCGCCTGGCTGGAAGAACTGCTCACCGGTTTTCGTGGCAGCCTGATTCTCATCACCCACGACCGGGCGTTTCTCGACGATGTGGCCACCCGCATTGTCGAACTTGATCGCGGTACGTTGCGCAGTTATCCCGGCAATTTCGCCGCTTATGAGGCGCGTAAGGAGCAGGAGCTGGCCGATGAGTCGGTGATGAACGCCCGCGCCGACAAGCTTCTGGCGCAGGAAGAAGTGTGGATACGCAAAGGGGTGGAGGCGCGGCGGACCCGCAGCGTGAGCCGCATCAACCGCCTGGAGGCGCTGCGCAGCCAACGCGCGGCGCGGCGCGATTCGCTCGGGCGGGTCAAGCTCGATGTGGATGGCGGTCAGTCCAGCGGCAAGATCGTGGCCGAGTTGCAAGGCGTCAACAAGGCCTATGGCGACCGGGTGCTGGTGCGCGATTTTTCCGCCACCATTCTGCGTGGCGACAAGGTCGGCCTCATCGGGCCCAACGGCGCGGGCAAGACCACGCTGCTCAAGCTCATTCTGGGCGAGATCGAAGCCGATAGCGGCGTCGTGCGGCAGGGGACGCGCTTGCAGATCGCCTATTTCGATCAGATGCGCGCCGTGCTCAACCCCGACGCCACCCTGGCCGACACCATCAGCCCCGGCAGCGAATGGGTGGAGGTGGCCGGACAGCGCAAGCATGTGATGAGTTATCTGGGCGATTTTCTGTTCTCGCCCGCGCGGGCCAACTCGCCAGTCAAGTCGCTCTCCGGCGGCGAGCGCAACCGTCTGCTGCTGGCTAGGTTGTTCGCCCGCCCGGCCAATGTGCTGGTGCTCGACGAGCCGACCAACGACCTCGACATCGACACGCTGGAACTGCTGGAGCAGTTGCTGCAAGACTTTCCCGGCACCGTGTTTCTGGTCAGCCACGACCGACGTTTTCTCGACAATGTGGTCACCAGCACGATTGTGAGCGAGGCTGCGCCGGAAGATCCCGGTCGTTGGCGCGAATACGAAGGCGGCGTCTCCGACTGGCTCACCCAATCGCAGCGTGCCCGTGCGTTGCAGGCGCAGCTGAATAAATCGGCCGCAGGCGGGGCGGACAAGCGCGGCGCGGCGCAGACCAAATCGGCTCAGGCGGAGCCGTCCATTCCCCACGCACCGGCCAAGCGCAAGCTGAGCTACAAGGAACAGCGCGAGCTGCAGGAACTGCCCGGCCGCATAGCCGCCCTGGAGGCGGAGCAGAAATCGCTTTCCGATCAACTGGCCGACCCGGCGAGTTATACCTCTGCCACGATGCGTATCAGCGAGATGCAGGAACGTTACGCGCAGATCGACGAAGAACTGCTCCACGCCCTGGAACGCTGGGAAGTGCTCGATGGCAAGTGAGAGCGCCCCCAGACCTGCCGCTGCGCGTCAGGCCCCCCGAGGGGGGATGAGAAAACTTGGGGCGGCCCGGCGTTTTCTCATGAGTGTGTGAACAAATCCGCCATGACCGAAAACGAATCCAGCGCACCACTGTTGCAAAACGTTGATTTGCGCACCGACCCGCAGGCAGCCGCTTACATCAAGCGCGAAACCGTGCAGGTGCAATTCGCCGTCGATTCCGGCGAATTGATCAGCCGCGAAGGCCCCAATCGTTACGCCGTGGGCGATGCGATCATCACCGGCGCCACGGGCGACCGCTGGAGCGTGTCGCGCGCCCGTTTCGAGGCGCGGTACCAAGCCCTTGCTCCAACCCTCATGGGGCAGAACGGCGCTTACATCAACCAGCCCATTCCCGTTCTGGCGCGGCAGATGCCCGCACCGTTTCGCATGGCCCGCAGCGCTGGCGGCGATCTGCTGCGCGGCAACCCCGGCGACTGGCTGCTGCAATACGCGCCGGGCGATTACGGCGTGGTGGAGCAGGGACGGTTTGCGCAGGTTTATCGGCTGCTGGGGCCAAAACCTGGGCCGAAGGGCCCGCCTTTGGCATAGGCTTCCCGCTCGAATCGGTTGGCGAGGTAGGCATCGCGCCCGCGCAGGGTTTGCCACAGGCTCTCCAGCAAATAGGCGGGCCCGAAAAATGGGCCCCAAAGCTCGTATTGCCGAACGTGCACGTGTTCGTGAGCGCGCAAGCACTGCATGGCGGGGGCGTCGACCGCGAGGATGACATGTCCCAGAGTGAGGGCGACGAGGCGATGGCGGTTGGGCAGGCGCTGCATCCAACGGCCCAGTTGGCCTCCCGTGCATTCCAGGGTGTGGCCGCTGCGACGTAGCCGGGCGCCCAGCGCACAGGCGGGTAGGGCGGCGAGCAGGCCGAGCAGCGAATAGGGCGCGGCCCAGAGCAGGCGTGGGGCCAAGGTCAGGCGGTGGCGAGAGCGGATCGGGCGCATGGGTAGACACAGGTCAGGCGGCATAGCTTAGCCGTGCTCCGGCGCTGTCGTGGTGCGGCTCGTAGACGTCATCCTGCCTACAATCGACGCAGTGTCGCAATCCTGCGGCGCAACGCTGGGGGTGCGGGGCTGCGGCAGCAGGCAGCTTCGCTGAGAGAGTCCCTTTGAACCTGATTGAGGTCATCCTCGCGCAGGGAAGCAGGGTGGGCAGCGCGCGCTTTGGCGCGCATGGCCCGGCCGGGTTTCTGCGCGAGCACGCAGAAATGGGTCATGGCAACACACACCACTTCAAGTGACGCGGCGCACGCGTCCAATGCCTCGGTTCCCGCGGCGGAACGTATTTTCACCTTCACCGATGCCGCCGCGCTGTGGTTCAGTCTGGGGGTGGGGCTGCTGGTCATGCAGGTGGGCGCGTATCTGCGTCCGGGTTTGAGCCTGCCGCAGGCGGCCGGGGCGATTGCGCTGGGGTCCTTGCTGGGCGCGGGTTTGCTGGCCTGGGTGGCGGGGATCGGCAGCCGACACGGCCTGTCGAGTTCGGCGCTGATCGGGCGCACGCTGGGGCAGCGCTTCGCCATGCTGCCCGTGGCGCTCAATGTGGTGCAACTGCTGGGCTGGACGGCGTTCGAGCTGGTGATCATGCGCGACGGCACCCGCACCATCGTCGAGCAGGTGTTCGGTGCGCGCGGGGCCTGGGTGCCCGTGGTGGCGACGCTGGCCTGGGGTTCGCTGCTGCTGGTGCTGGCCAGCGGGCGGATGATCGGGCTGGTGCGGCGCTTCGTCAGCCGCGCGGCGATGCCGCTAATCGTCGCCTCGCTGCTGTGGCTGAGCTATCAGTTCGGACTCAAGGCCTGGCAGCACGGCTTTGCCGCGCTGTGGGCGCAGCCGGGCGACGGTTCGATGAGCTTGCTGGCGGCGGTGGATCTGGTGATCGCCATGCCGGTGTCGTGGCTGCCGCTGGTGGCCGACTATGCCCGCTACGGACGCCACGCCGGCGCCACGGCGCGCGGCACCTGGCTCGGCTATGCCGCGGCGAACATCTGGTGTTACGCGCTGGGCGTGCTGGTCATCAGCGTGTCGCCTGCGAATATCGACATGCTCAGCACCCTGCTGCTGGCTCAGGGCGGGCTGATTGCGCTGGGTTTCATTTTGGTGGATGAGGTGGACAACGCTTATGGCGACGTGCATTCGGGCGCGGTATCGACCAACTTTCTCAACGGCCGCTGGAGCATTCGTCGCATTGGCATGACCTTGGTACTGCTGGCCACCGCGGCGGCGCTGGCGCTGCCGATGCACGCACTTGAGCCTTTTCTGCTCACCTTGAGTTCAATTTTCGTGCCATTGTTTGGCGTGGTGATCGCGCAGCTTGCACCGGGTTTGCCGCCGCAGAGCAACTGGCGCTGGGGGCCGATGAGCGTGTGGCTGCTGGGCATCGGCGTGTTCCAGTTGGGCACGGTGTGGTGGCCGAATTGGGGCTCGGCCCTGCCCAGCCTGGCCTTCACATTGCTGGCGGCGGGGGTGCTGCGCTGGCGCGAGGCGCGGGCGATCGAAACGGCTTAGAGCGGTAGGCGCTTCGTTGCCAAAGGCGCATAACCGTGGTTGAGCGGGCCGTGGCCGTGGCCGAGCTGCATGTCGGCCCCGGCGAGCAGCGCTTGTCGCACATAGTCCCGACCGTGCGCCACGGCATCGGCCAGCGTTTCGCCCAGGGCGAGATAGCACGCGATGGCCGAAGACAGGCTGCAGCCCGTGCCGTGGGTGTTGCGCGTGGGAATGCGCGGCGCTTCCCAGCGCCGCATCTCGCCTTCGGGCAGACGCAGCAGGTCGGTGAGCTGCGGGCCGGGCAAGTGGCCTCCCTTGAGCAGCACCGCGTGAGCGCCCAGCACATGCAGCAGATTGGCCGTGTCTTCCAGCGCGTCGGCGTTTATGGTGCCCAGTCGCAGTAGCCAGGCGGCTTCGTCGAGGTTGGGGGTGATCAGCGTGGCGAGGGGAAAGAGCTCATCGACGAGCCGGTCCACGGTGGATTCGGTGATCAGCTTGTCGCCGCTGGTGGCGACCATCACCGGGTCGAGCACCACATGGGCGAAACGATGGCGGCGAATGGCGTCGGCCACCACCCGCACCACGCCCACATCGTGCAGCATGCCGATTTTCACCGCATCCACGCCGATGTCTTCGACTACCGCGTCGATCTGCTGCGCGAGCAATTCGGGCGGCAGCGCCTGAATGGCGCGCACGCCTTGCGTGTTCTGCGCCGTGATGGCGGTGATGGCCGTCATGCCGTAGCAGCCCAGCGCCGCCATGGTCTTGAGGTCGGCCTGGATGCCGGCGCCGCCGCCGCTGTCGGAGCCAGCGATGCTGAGCACGCGGGCGTAGCGCGCTACGGCAGGGGTGTCTTGCAGGGGTTCGGTCGCGTTCATGGATGGACGAAGGTGGACGAGTCGGTGAGCAGGCGCAAGGCTTGCGCGGCGGCAGCGGGGTCGGGCGCGGCGCACAGCGCCCGCACCACGGCCAGGCCGTCGGCGCCTGCGGCCAGCACTTGCGCGGCATTGTTCAGATCGATGCCGCCAATGGCGATCAGGGGCAGATCGGTGAGGGCACGCATCGCTCGCAGCCCTTCGAGCCCGAGTGCGGGGGCGGTGTCTTGTTTGCTCGGGGTGGAAAACGCCGGGCTGACGCCGAGGTAATCCACCGGCATGTCGGCCGCCGCGCGCACCTGCTCGGGGTTTTCGACCGACAGGCCGATGAGGGCGTGCGGCATCAACCGTCGCACGTCTTCGGGCGGCAGATCGCTCTGGCCGACATGCACGCCGTCTGCGCCCACGGCCAGCGCCACATCGAGCCGGTCGTTGATGATCAGCGGCACCCCCAGCGGTGCGAGCAGGGCCTTGAGCGCGCGGGCGCGTTCGACGAAAGGCCGGGTGTCGAGCTGCTTTTCGCGCAACTGCACGCAGGTGGCTCCGCCCCTCACCGCTGCGGCGACCACGGCCTCCACGCCGCGCGGGCCGCACAGTGCGGCGTCGGTGACGAGGTGCAGCCGCAAGTCAGCCAGAGGCCAGCGACGGGCGGATTCAGTCATCGGCTTGCAGGCGCAGGCGGGCGTGGAAGGTTTCGACGTCCAGAAGTTGCAGTCCGTCGAGCAGGGCAATTTGCAACTGGCCGACGCCGCGGCCCTGTGCTTGCACTTGCTCGGCGGCGACTTCGCCGACCACGCCGAGATAGGCCATCGCGGCGACGGTGGCGTGAAACGCGTCGGGCTGCACCGCGCAGAAAGCACCGATCAGCGCCGTGGCTGAGCAGCCCACGCCGGTCACCCGGGTCATCCACGCGTGCCCGTTGGACAGACGGGCATGACGACCATCGGGCGCGAGGATGTGGTCGGTCGCCCCGCTCACGCAGACCACCGCATCCAGTCGGGAGGCCAGCGCGCGCGCGGCCTGCACCGCATCGTCCGACGCGGCGGCGCTGTCCACCCCGCGGGTGGCGGCGGCCACGCCAGCGACGCTCAGAATCTCCGAGGCGTTGCCGCGCAACACCGTGGGGCTGCCGGCGTCGAGCAGTTCCGCGATGGCCTGATTGCGATAAGGCGTGGCCCCGGCGCCCACCGGGTCGAGGATCACGGGAATGCCGCGCCCGCGTGCCGTCTGCAGCGCCATGACCATGGCTTCGATCCACTCGGGCGACAAGGTGCCGATATTGAGCACCAGGGCCTGGGCGATGCCGGTCATATCGACGACTTCTTCGCGGGCGTGCGCCATCACCGGCGCGGCGCCCAGGGCCAGCAGGGCATTGGCGTTGTAGTTCATCACCACGAAATTGGTGATGTTGTGCACCAGCGGCTGTTGCTGGCGCACGGCGAGCACATCGGCCCAGAGAGAGTCGGCATTAGGGAACGGCATGATTTTGAGCGGCGAAGTCGAGCCCTGATTATCGCCGTGCGCGGCGCGGCGGACGGCCGTCAGGCGCGGTGATAGGGATGGCCGCTGAGCAGGCTGTGGGCGCGGTAAAGCTGTTCGGCCAGCAGCACCCGCACGAGGCCGTGGGGCAGGGTGAGATCGGAGAGTCGCAGCAAGGTGTCGGCCTTCTGTTTGAGGCGCGGGGCCATGCCATCCGCCCCGCCGACGACCAGCGCGACGTCGCGGCCCTCCTGGCGCCATTGCTGCAAGGCTTCAGCCAGCGCGGCGGTGGTGAGGCGCTGACCGCGTTCATCGAGGGTGACGAGGCGCGCGCCCGAGGGCACGGCCGCCTCGATGCGCTGGGCCTCGCGTTCCATCACCGCTTCGGCGCTGATGCTGGAGCTGCGCGCCTCTGCCTTGATCTCCTTGAGCAGCAGGGGGGTTTCGGGCGGCAGGCGCTTGGCGTAGTCGGCATAGGCGTCATCTACCCAGCGCGGCATGCGCTGGCCCACGGCGAGCAGCCAGAGTTTCATGCGGGGTCCGACCGCGGGTCAGCCAGCCGCGTAATGTTCACGAGACGGTCACGAAGCGGTCAGGAGGCCCGCTTTTTGGCCGCAACGCGCTTGGTCGGCGCTGGGGACGCGGCTTTCTTGGCCGCGGGGCGCTTGGCCGCAGCGGCGGTGGTTTTACGCGCGGCTGGTCGTTTGGCGGCAACCGGCGCTTCGGCGGGCTGTGCCCGCTTGCGGGCTGGAGCCGCTGGGGCGGAGCGAGCGCCCGCAGCCGTGCCGACCACGCGGGTCACGCGTTTTTTCTCGGTGCTGGTTTCGCCATACGGCGAGGTGCGTGCGGGGGCGGTTTTCGCCGCGGCCTTCTTGGCGGCCGGGCGCTTGCGGGCGACGGTTTTACTGGCCGCGCTCTTGCTGGGTGCGGTTTTGCGAGTCGACGCCTTGGTGTCGTCTTCGGGCTTATCGGGGCGACTGTCCGGACCCTTGGCGGCCACTTTCGCGCCGACCCGCCTGGCGCCGCCGAGTTTGAGGTGAACCGGCTTGGCGCCCCACAGTTCTTCGAGCTTGTAATACGCACGAATCGCCGGCTGCATGATGTGCACCACCGCTCCGCCGCAGTCCACCAGCACCCACTCGCCGGTCTCTTCGCCTTCGGGGTTGCGCACCGCGAATCCGGCGGCTTTCACGCTGTCGCGCACACTGCTGGCCAGGGCGCGCGTCTGGCGGTTGGACGTGCCGCTGGCGACGATGACCCGGTCGAACAGGCTGGTGAGTTCTTCGGTGTTGAACACCTCGATGTCCTGGGCCTTGACGTCTTCGAGGGCGTCGACGATGGTGCGTTGCAGTTTGCGGATATCCATGCTGATGAGTGCGTTATGAATGCGTGTAAAGGCGATGTTGATCAATGTAGTGTGCCACAGCGGCAGGCGCCAGCCCGGCGAGCGATTCGCCTTGGGCGATGCTGTGACGGATGCGCGTGGCCGAGAGGTCGATCTCGGGCATGGACAGCCGGTGCAGGCGATGCCCGCTGGCGGCCAGGGCTTCGAGAAGTTGAGGCGGCGCCTGGTCGTCGTAGCCCGGTCGGCGAGCAGCGGCCAGATCGACTTCGGCCACGATGTATTCCCAGCCGTTCCAGGTTGGAAGGTTGCGCAACTGATCGGCCCCCAGAATGAAGGTGAACGCCGCGTCTGAGTGCACGGCGCGCAACTCGCGCACGGTGTCGATGGTGTAGCTCGGCCCCTGGCGCTTGAGCTCGATGTCGCAGGCGCGCAGGCCGGGGCGCCCGGCGATGGCGAGATTCACCATGTCCCAACGCTGTTGCGGGCTCGCCGCCAGCGGGTCGCGCTGCCAGGGCTGCCCGGCGGGGATGAACCAGACGGCGTCGAGCGCCAACTCGGTGCAGGCGCTCTGCGCGAGTTGCAGGTGCGCGTTGTGAACCGGGTCGAAACTGCCGCCGAGCAAGCCGATGCGCCGGGGCGTTGCCGAGACGACGCCACTCATGCAGCGGCCCAGTCCCGCGGCTTGAGAAACGTGTCGTACAGCTGCGCCTCGGGCGAGCCCGCCTCGGGGTGCCAGTCGTAGCGCCACTTCACGATGGGCGGCATGGACATGAGGATGGATTCGGTGCGCCCGCCCGACTGAAGGCCGAAGTGCGTGCCCCGGTCCCACACCAGATTGAACTCGACATAGCGCCCGCGGCGGTAAGCCTGGAAGTCGCGCTCGCGCTCGCCATAGGGCAGGGCGCGACGCCGCTCGACCAGCGGCAGATAGGCGGGCAGGAAGGCATCGCCCACGGCGCGCATCAGGGCGAAACCCTGCTCGAAGCCGCCCTCGTTGTAATCATCAAAAAACACGCCGCCGATGCCGCGCGGTTCGTTGCGATGTTTGAGAAAGAAGTACTCGTCGCACCAGGTCTTGAAGCGCGGATAGTGGTCGTCGCCGAACGGCGCAAGCGCGGCCTGGCAGGTGCGGTGAAAGTGGCGGGCGTCGTCTTCGAAGCCGTAATAAGGCGTGAGATCCATGCCGCCGCCGAACCACGCCACCGGCGCCTGGCCTTCGGGCTGGGCCATGAGCATGCGCACATTCATGTGCACCGTCGGCACATACGGGTTGGTCGGGTGGAACACCAGCGAAATGCCCAGCGCTTCAAACGGGGCCCCCGCCAGTTCGGGCCGGTGCTGCGTGGCTGAAGGCGGCAGCTTGGGGCCGCGCACATGCGAAAAGTTGCAGCCCCCGCGCTCGAGCAGACCGCCAAACTCGATCAGACTGCTGATGCCTTCGCCCTGCAGCGGCGAGTCGGCCGGGCGCGTCCACGTATCGCGGCGAAAGGGCTGACCGTCCGCGGCTTGTAGCGCTTCGAGGATGCGGGCCTGGAGATCGAGAAGGTAAGAGCGGACCTGTTCGGTTTGCATAGCGGCGGTTTGCATGACGGTAAAACCCGCGCCATGCGCCGGGCTCATTTCAGAAGGTCACAATTCTTTCACGATTACCGAGCGCCCGACGCGCAAAACAAAAGCCCAGGCGCTGGCCTGGGCTTGGGTGTATGGTGGACCGAAGGAGGATCGAACTCCCGACCTCTGCATTGCGAACGCAGCGCTCTCCCAGCTGAGCTATCGGCCCGAAAACAAAATCATAACCGACGCCGGGAAGCGGGATCGATTGCCGGGGGCGGGACGATTGGTAACGAACGGTATCTCAGGTGGTGAGGTGCGACTTCCCGGCCTACCATCAAGCCGTCATAAATCCGTAGTCGAACCCGATGGGGTGGGATGATGCGTTACGACGCTGCGGTGCTCGACCGCCAATTCAACAATCGTGAGCTGGTGCCCGACTGGGCCGACTATCTCGCGCGCTGGAAGCGCGACTCGCAGGAGGCGCGGTTGAACTGGCCCTGCCTGCTCGATCTGCCGTATGGCGATTCGATTGCGCAGACGCTGGACTGGTTCGCCCCGGCCGCGACGGGGTTGGCGCCCTGTCTGGTGTTCATCCACGGGGGCTGGTGGCGTTCGCTGGACAAGGCTGATCACAGTTTCATCGCGCCGCCGTTCGTGGCGCGCGGGGTGCATGTGGTGGTGGTGAATTACGCGCTCGCCCCCGGGGCGACTTTGCAGCAGATCGTGGGCGATGTGGTGCAGGCGCTGGCGTGGGTCTGGCGCCGGGCGGAAGACTTTGGTGTGGATCGTTCGCGCATCGTGCTGGCAGGGCATTCTGCAGGTGCGCATCTGGCGGCCATGATGCTGGCCTGCCGCTTCGATTGGTACGGCGACGATCTGCCGGCCCAGATTCCGTCAGGGGCTCTCGCGTTGTCGGGGGTGTACGACCTTGAGGCGGTGCGCAAGACGGCGTTTTTGCAGCGCGACCTGAAGCTCACGCAACATTCGGCGCGGGCGATGTCGCCGGCGTGGTTGCCCCCCGCCGGGCCGGCTGCGCTGGCCTTGGCGGTGGGCGCTGACGAGTCGGAGGCTTTTCACGCGCAGGCCCGGTTGATGCACCGCCACTGGCCCGGATCGGGCAAGACGCTGGTCGTTCCGGGCGCGCATCACTTTTCGGCCCTGGACGCGTTGGCGCAACCGGGGTCTGCGTTGCATAGCCGTCTGTGGGATCTGATCGGTACGCGAGAGCGCGATCGCGCGAGCGAAACCGCCGATTCCGCCGCCGCCGCCAATACCGCCAATACCGCGCAAGACCTCACTCCGGCCGATTGAGCCCGCCCTGTTGCGACTCCAGCACCCGCAGCAGGCTGGAGGTGTCGTCCCGGCCCCAGCCTGATTGCATCAGCGCTTCGAGCTGGCGCAGCACCTGTTCCAGCGCGGGCAGACGCAGCCCGGCGGCTTGGGCCGATGCGGCGATCAGACCGAAGTCCTTGGCGTGCAGCCGGGCTTCGATGCCCGCGGCGAAATCGCGTTCGGCCATTTTCGGACCCATCAGATCGAGCATGCGGCTGCCGGCAAAACCTGTGGAAATAGCGCCAAGCACCGCTTGGGTCTCCACGCCTTGCCGCGCGGCATACAGCAAAGCCTCGGCGATGGCTTCGATGGTGACGACCTGAATGAGTTGATTGCAGGCCTTGGCCACCTGGCCGCTGCCGCTAGGCCCGACGTGGCGCACGTTTTGGCCCAAGGCGCGCAGCAAAGGAAGGGCGCGGGCGAACACCTCGGCATCGCCGCCGACCATGATGCTCAGGCTGGCCTCGCGCGCGCCGCGCACGCCGCCCGACACGGGGGCGTCGAGAAAATGCAGCCCGGCGGCCTGCAGGGCCTGCCCGATTTCACGCGCCCCTTCCGGTGAGATGGTGCTGTGGTCGATGCACACCGCGCCGGGCTGTGCGCCATGCACAGCGCCCTCCGGGCCGCAGAGCACGTTGCGCACGTCTTCGGTCGAGGTGACGTTGGTGAAGATGAACTCGGCGCCGCTCGCGGCCTGCGCAGGGCTGGAGCAGAGATGAACGCCCAGCTCGGCCGCGGCAGCGCGGCTGCTGTCGCTGCGGGCATAGGCTTTGGCGTTGCAGCCCAGTTGCAGCAAATGGCCCAGCATGGGCGCACCCATGGCACCCAGGCCGATGAAAGCAATTGAAGTCGTCATGTCGGGCAAGTTAGAGTTTGATTTGTCTTTGCTGCACCGCCTCAAAATATCGGTAAAGGTGGACGACAGGGCGGGCGGTATAACGGCGGAATAGGGGCCTTCTATGGCCGGAATTGAAAGTGTCCATTGGACGTTCAGGGACGCGTTCTCTACAGTGTGCACTGCAACATAAATGAAGGTAAAACCTTCTCTACAAGGTCGGCAACAGCCGAACGTCAACAGCAACCTCAAGGAGTTTCACATGTCTTTGATCAACACTGAAGTCAAGCCTTTCAAGGCCACCGCTTTCCAGAACGGCAAGTTTTTCGAAGTGACCGAAGCCAGCCTGAAGGGCAAATGGTCGGTCGTGGTGTTCTACCCCGCCGACTTCACCTTTGTTTGCCCGACCGAACTTGAAGACCTGGCCGACAACTACGACACCTTCAAATCCCTCGGAGTGGAAGTGTATGGCGCGTCCACCGACACCCATTTCGCTCACAAGGCCTGGCACGACACCTCCGAAGCGATCAAGAAGGTGAAGTTCCCGCTGATCGGCGACCCGACCGGCGCGCTGACCCGCAATTTCGATGTGATGATCGAAGAAGAAGGCCTAGCGCTGCGCGGCACCTTCCTGATCAACCCGGAAGGCGTGATCAAGCTGTGCGAAATTCATGACAACGGCATCGGACGTGACGCCAAGGAGCTGCTGCGTAAGGTTCAGGCCGCGCAGTATGTGGCTGCACACCCCGGCGAAGTCTGCCCGGCCAAGTGGAAGGAAGGCGCGGCCACGCTGAAGCCTTCGCTGGATCTGGTCGGCAAGATCTGATCTTCGGCCCCTCGCTGCGCCTGACCCGGCGGTCGTCGGGTCAGATAGCAGCCCTTTGAATCGGCGCACTGCGCACGGCGATCTGCCGGCGAAGCAGAAGCCTGTTCCTGCCCGAACCCCACCCGCACCCCGAGGGAGCACGCCATGCTCGACGATACCCTGCTTTCCCAACTCAAGGCCTACCTGGAGCGAGTCTCTCAGCCATTCTCCCTTGTCGCCTCTCTGGACGATAGCGAGAACGCGGCGCAGATGCGCACCCTGCTGGAGCAGATCACGAGCCTGTCCGACAAGATTTCGGTGCGGTTCGACGGCACCGACGCGCGGCGCCCGTCCTTCGCCCTGGAGCGTGTCTCGGGCCCGGCGCAGCATCTGCGGTTTGCCGCGATTCCTCTGGGCCATGAGTTCACCTCGCTGGTGCTGGCGTTGTTGTGGACCGGTGGGCATCCGCCCAAGGTCGAGGCGGAGACCCTTGAGGCGATTCGCCAGCTCGACGGCGACTATCGCTTCGAGGTGTATATGTCGCTGAGCTGCCATAACTGTCCGGATGTGGTGCAGGCGCTCTCGCTCATGGCGGTGCTCAACCCGCGGGTACAGACCGTGGTGATCGACGGCGGGCTGTATCAGGGCGAGGTCGAGTCGCGGCAGATCATGGCCGTGCCTACGGTGTACCTCAATGGCGAGCTGTTCGCCAGCGGGCGCATGGATGTGGCCGAGATCGTCGCCAAGCTCGATACCGGCTCTGCCGAGCGCGACGCCGCCAAGCTCAACGCCAAAGAGCCTTACGACGTGCTGATTGTGGGCGGTGGCCCCGCTGGCGCGGCTGCCGCGGTTTACGCCGCGCGCAAGGGCATTCGCGTGGGGCTGGCGGCGGAGCGTTTCGGCGGGCAGGTGAACGACACGCTCGCCATTGAAAACTACATCTCGGTGCTGGAAACCGATGGCCCGAAATTCGGCATGGCGCTCGAAGCGCACGTGCGGCAGTACGGCGTGGAGATCCTCAATCAACAGCGCGCCGAAAAGCTCATTGCCGCGGAGCAGGAAGGTGGGTTGATCGGTGTGCAGTTTGCCCATGGCGGCCGCCTGCAGGCGCGCAGCGTCATCCTCTGCACCGGCGCACGCTGGCGCAACGTGAACGTGCCGGGCGAAGCGCAGTATCGCAACAAGGGCGTGGCGTACTGCCCACATTGCGACGGCCCGCTGTTCAAGGGCAAGCGGGTGAGCGTGATCGGCGGGGGCAACTCGGGCGTGGAAGCTGCCATCGATCTGGCGGGTCTGGTGGCGCATGTCACTCTGCTGGAATTCGCGCCCGAACTGCGCGCCGACGCGGTGCTGGTGAGCAAGCTGCGCAGTCTGCCCAACGTCACCATTCACACCAACGCGCAAACCACCGAAATCACCGGCGACGGCAGCAAGGTGAACGGCCTGAACTACACCGACCGCGCCACGGGTGGCAGCCAGCATCTGGCGCTCGAAGGCGTGTTCGTACAGATCGGCCTGGTGCCCAACACCGAGTGGCTCAAGGGCGTGGTCGAACTCAGTCGTTTCGGCGAAATCGTGGTGGATGCCAAAGGCCAGACCTCGGCGCCCGGCGTCATGGCTGCGGGCGATGTGACGACCGTGCCCTACAAGCAGATCGTCATTGCCGCGGGTGATGGCGCCAAGGCCGCGCTCAGCGCCTTTGACTATCTCATCCGCACCCCGGCGCCGCAGATGGCCGAAGCTGCGGTGGCTTGAACCCGGCTTGAATCGACCGACATGCGGGGCAGGCCGTCGATACACTTGTGCAGCCTTCTGACTTTGTGAGAACCGACATGCTGTTGATGGTCCTGTCCCCCGCCAAATCGCTCGACTACACCACCCCGCCCACCACGTCCGTCGCCACCCAGCCTCAGTTCATCCTGCAGGCCAAGGTGCTGGTGGACGGGCTGCGCAGGCAAAGCCCGCAGCAGCTCGGCGCGCTCATGGGCATTTCCGACAAGCTCGCCGCGCTCAATGCGGCGCGCTTTGCCGAATGGCGGCCCAGCTTTACTCCGGAAGACAGCAAGCAGGCGGTGCTGGCATTCAATGGCGATGTGTACGAAGGGCTAGACGCCAGCAGTCTGAGCAAAGCCGATCTGCAATGGGCGCAGCAGCATCTGCGCGTGCTCAGCGGTCTCTATGGCGTATTACGCCCGCTCGATCTCATGCGCCCCTACCGTCTGGAGATGGGCACAGCCTGGCCCAATGCCAAGGGCAAGGATTTGTACGCCTACTGGGGGACGCAGATCGCCGAAAACCTCAACGCCGAGTTGGCTGGCGGCAAGGGCGAGCCGGTGCTGGTGAATCTGGCTTCCGATGAATACTTCCGCAGCGTGGATCGCAAGGCGCTCAAGGCGCGCGTGGTGCAGCCGGTGTTTCAGGACGGGACGCCGCAAACCGGCTACAAAATCGTGAGCTTTTACGCCAAGCGCGCGCGCGGGCTGATGGCGCGTTACGTCATTGAGCATCGCTTGGCTCAGGTGGATGCGCTCAAGGCCTTCGACAGCGACGGCTATCGATTCGTGCCCGAGGCCTCAAAGGCTGATCAGTGGGTTTTCCGCCGCGACAAGGTTGCCGCATGAACGCATCGCCGGTTTTGACGGTATATGGTTTGAGCCAGTGCGACACCGTCAAACGGGCGCGGCAGTGGCTGCAGGCGCAGGGTGTGGATTTTCAGTTTGTCGATTTCAAGAAAACCCCGCCCAGTGCCGCGCAGATTTCAGCCTGGACCGAGGCCGCAGGCTGGGAGGCGCTGCTGAACAAGCGCGGCACCACCTGGCGCAAGCTCGATGCGGCCATGCAGGCCCGCGTGGTCGATGCGCCCAGCGCGGCGGCGGTTCTGGCGCAGTATCCCAGTGCCATCAAGCGGCCCGTGGTCGAGGCCGACGGGCAGCTTCTGGTCGGGTTTGACGAAGCAGCCTGGCGCGCCGCGCTATCCCCGTTCTTGCAGCCGTACTCATGACAAGCGCCGGGCGAGTTCACTGCCCAGCGCCAGCAGGGTGAGGGTGGGCGGCAGCCCCCAGGGCTCGGGAATGACCGAGGCGTCGCACACATGCAGATTCGGGCTATGGCAGCTCAGGCGTTCGTCGAGCATCTCGCCCAGGCGCACGCTGCCGCCGGGGTGCGCGGCCACCCAGGGCGACACATAAGGCTTGCCCGAACCGGCGGCCTTCAGCACCGCGCGCGCCTGCTTCACGCCCGCGCGCATTTTCAGCCGGTCGCCCGGCCCAAAGCGCCGCCAGGGGCGCCCGTGCGGGTCGATGCGGCCTTCGATGTCGTCGCGGATTTTCACCATGATCATCGCCGTGCGGCCGTAGCTGAGCAACTGGTCGGGCCGACCGGCCGCCCAGGTGAAGGCGCGGAAAAAGTTGGCCGGAACGGTGATGTCCGACAGCATGTAGCCCGCGTCGGCGTTGAAATATCCCGCCGACATGGAGATGTCGTGCGCGCGCCGCGGGGCCGACACATGGCCCATGACAATGCGCAGCGGGTCGCAGAAAAAGCCGTCACCCGCCTGCTCCACGCCGCTGTGCTGCAGGATGGCCGGGCTGGCAATGCCGCCGGCACTCAGAATGACCCGTCCTGCCCGGAGGATTTGCGCCGCGCCGCCCTGGTGTTGCGCTTCCACCCCGATGGCCCGGCCCTGGTCGAACAGCACGCGCGTGACCCGAACGCCGGTCTGCAGATCCGCGCCGTGGCTGACCGCCTGCTGCAACAGCGTCTGCGCCGACCAGAAGGCCTCCGGCCGGCAGATGCCCTGTGCGCAGCGCGATTGGTCGATCATCTTGGGCAGCGGCTGCCAGGGCAGACCCAGAGACTGTCCGGCCTGCATCAGCAGAGAGGGAATCGGCGTGAGCAGATCGTCGCGCAAAGGGGCATGCGGCAGTTCGGACTGCACCCGTTCGAGCGCGGCGGCAAGGTCGATGCCGTGACGGGCAAACATCGCCAGCGGCGGGGGCGTGGCGGTGTGATAGAAGGTGACCGATCCGCCGCCCACCCGCAGGCTGCGCAGCAGCACCACGCCCGGCGCGATGTGCATCGCCTCCTTGCGGCGTAGCAGCTTGAGAAGCTGGGTGCCAGGCGGCGGGCCAGAGCCCTGTTCCAGAATGCGCACCCGCGCACCGGTGCGCGCCAGATCGCGCGCCACCATGGCGCCCGCCGGACCCGATCCGACCACGAGAACGTCGGGGATCGGCGCGGCGTCAGTCATGCGGGCGCGCTGTGGCGAGAGCGCTCAGAGGGTGTGAATGAATCCGGCGTGGCCGAGCAACGTGCCCAAACGCCTCCGATCAAGGCGCAAAGCACAGCCGTGCCCGTCGGCACGGCGCGCATTTGCAACGCCGAGCGGGGGTGTTTGGGCGCGAGGAGCGGGCATGGCGGATT
>NZ_JBYCKI010000159.1:0-22163 GCF_057473305.1 Thiomonas sp. TH-17 | reverse complement strand
TTCATGCTGCTGTCGTCGTGCATGCAGGCGTTTGCCGGGCAACTGTTTCCGGGGCTCGAAGTGCTCGGCGTGCATCAGTTTCGCGTCACCCGCAACAGCGAGTTGTTCATCGACGACGACGACATCACCAATCTGCGCGCCGCCTTGCAAGGCGAATTGCGCGCGCGTCACTTTGGCGACGCGGTGCGGCTGGAGGTGGCGGCCGATTGCCCGCACGCGGTCATCGACCGTCTGCTGCGCGAAAACAATGTCCTGCCGCAAGACTGCTACCGGGTGGACGGCCCGGTGAACCTGGTGCGACTGCAGGAAATTCTTGAATACGTCAACGAGCCGCAGCTGCTGTTCAACCCTTACCTGCCCGCCCTGCCGCGAGACTGGCCCGGCGTGGATACCGAGATCTTCGACCGCATCCGGGCCCGCGACATCCTGCTGCACCATCCCTACGATGGTTTCGCCCCCGTGGTCGATCTGGTGAAGACGGCCGCGCGCGATCCGTTCGTGGTCGCCATCAAGCAGACCATTTACCGCACCGGGGGCAATTCCGAGCTGATGGACGCCCTCATCGAGGCGGCGCGTAACGGCAAGGAAGTCACCGTGGTGCTCGAGCTGATGGCCCGGCTGGACGAGGAAACCAATATCAACTGGTCGTCAAGGCTGGAGGCCGCGGGCGCACATGTGGTCTTCGGCGTGGTGGGCTTCAAGTGCCATGCCAAGATGCTGCTCATCGTCCGCCGGGAAGCCGCCGAAGGCAGCGGCCGCAAGATGTTGCGCATGTATGCGCATCTGGGCACTGGCAACTATCACGCCCGCACCGCGCGGCTTTACACCGACTTCGGCCTGATGACCGCCAACCCCGAAATCTGCGAAGACGCACGCCGCGTCTTTCTGCAAATCACCGGCTCCAGCCAGGCGCAGGAACTCAGGCGGCTGTGGCAGGCCCCGTTCACCCTGCACGCCAATGTGCTGGCCGCCATCGCGCGAGAAGCCGACCACGCGCGCAGCGGCAAGCCCGCACGCGTCTGGGCGCGAATCAACGCACTGCTCGAACCCACGGTGATCGAGGCGCTTTATGCCGCGTCACAGGCGGGTGTGGAAGTGCGACTGCTGGTGCGCGGCGCCTGCATGCTGCGCCCTGGCGTGGAAGGTCTGTCCGACAACATTCGGGTGCGCTCGACCATCGGCCGCTTCCTCGAACATTCACGGGTGTTCTACTTCCACAACGGCGGCGAGGCCGAGGTCTATATCTCCTCGGCCGACTGGATGGAGCGCAATCTGCTGCGCCGGGTCGAGATCGCCGTGCCCCTGCTCGACAACAAGATCAAGGCGCAAGTCATACGCGAAGGTCTACGCATGCAGTGGCAACACCCGGGCAACGCCTGGGAGATGGACAGCGAGGGCAATTACCACCGCCCGCGCGGCTCACGCAGCCGTCTGAGCTGTCATCAGGTGCTGATGCACTCGCGGCTGGAACGCAAAAATTAGTGCGGCGTTTCAGGCGGCTTTGAGCACGCCATCTTTCGGCGCAACTTCCGTGGCGTTTCCGGCTGAGGGCGTGCCCGCGGGGGCCAGCCTCGCGGCCGGGAAACGCACCACAAACCGGCTGCCCTTGCCGGGCGTGCTATGCACCAGCAGTTCGGCCTGGTGGCGCAGCAGCACATGCTTGGCGATCGCCAGCCCCAACCCGGTGCCTCCAGACTCGCGCGAGCGTCCGCGATCGACGCGGTAGAAACGCTCGGTCAGCCTCGGAATGTGTTCCGCGGCAATGCCAATGCCGGTGTCGCTGACGCTGAATTCTGCGTAGCGAGGCTGGCCGTCAATGAAAACGGCGTCCCATGCCAGACTGATGGCGCCGCCGTCCGGCGTGTAGCGCACCGCATTGCTGACCAGATTGGACAGCGCCGAATGCAGCTCTTGCGGGCTACCGCGCACCCACAGATCGGTGCGCACTTCCATCTTGATCTGGTGCCTTCCGCCGGACAGCGCCTGCGCCTCGTTGTGGTACTGCGTCATCATCGACGGCATGTCGATGACCACTTCAGTGGGGGGATAGGGATCGCCCTCCAGTCGCGCCAGCGCGAGCAGATCGTCCACCAGATGCCGCATGCGGTCGGACTGGGTCTGCATCATGTCGAGCACGCGCAGGCGCTGGGTTTCGTCGAGCGGCATGTCGCGCATGGTTTCGACAAACCCGCCCAGCACGGTCAGCGGTGTTTTGATCTCATGCGACACATTGGCCACGAAATCACGGCGCATCGACTCGGTGCGTTCGAGCTGCGTGATGTCCTGCGACAGCAGCAGTTTCTGCTGATCGCCATAAGGAAAGACCTGTACGCTCAGCGTGAACTGCGCCCGCGAGCCTGCGCGGTGCATGTGCAAGGGCTCGTGAAAATGCGCCGCCTGCAGATAGGCGACAAACTCGGGGTTGCGAATCAGGTGCACCGCGTGCTGACGCAGATCGCGTTGCGCGTCCAGACCGAAGTGCTGTGCCGCCGTGGCGTTGCACCAGTCGATCTGGTTGTTTTCATCGAGCAGAATCACCCCGTTGGGCGAGACTTGCAGCGCCTCGATGAATCGGTGCAGCTTGGACTCCTCGTAGCCCAGACGTCCCGTCCACAGTCGCAATTGACGCGACGCCCGATAGAACACTTCGGCCCAGGCGCCAGAGCCATTCGGCACCGGCGTCGCTTCGGGCGCCTTGAGCCAGCGGATCAACCGCGATAGCGCGAGTGAATCGCGCACCACCACGCCGATGAGCACCAGCAGCGCCGCCACCATGGCGCCAGGGTGCCCGTCGATCAAAGCCCCAACCCCCGCAGCCAGCAGAACCAGCAGCAAGATGAGGGAGATGCGCCAGGCGACAGAGATCATGGGGTAACGCGCGAAAATCTGCGCTCAGGTGTAGCACTTGTATCGAACCACACTGTAAGGCAGACGAAGCCCCATTCGGCCGGGCTGCATCAAGCGACGACCTGGGTTGGGCTGCCTGAGTGTGGCGCCTCAGGCGGCCGAGGCCTGCAGCGGGCGCGACTGCGCGGTAAAGCGATAGCCCGCGCCGCGCACCGTCTCCACCATCTCGGCGCATTGCACCGGAGACAGCGCTTCGCGCAGGCGCTTGATGTGCACGTCCACCGTGCGTTCTTCGATGAACACATGGTCGCCCCACACCTTGTCGAGCAGCGCGCCCCGGCTATGCACTCGCTCAGGATGCGCCATGAGGTAGTGCAACAACTTGAACTCGGTGGGCCCCAACCGGATTTCCAGGGGCTCGCTTCCCGATTTCTTGAACAAGGCGCGACGGCTGGACGGGTCGACCGACAGCCCGCCGATCTGCACCTGCTCATCGGTGAGTTGGGGCGCGCGACGCCGCAGCACCGCGCGAATGCGGGCCAGCAGTTCCTTGGGCGAGAACGGCTTGGTGATGTAGTCGTCCGCCCCGGCGTCGAGGCCCTGCACCTTGTCGCCCTCTTCACTGCGGGCGGTGAGCAGAATGATGGGGATGGACTTGGTACGCGCATCGGTACGCAGCGCACGGGCCAGCGCCACGCCCGACATGCCCGGCAGCATCCAGTCGATCAGCAGCACGTCGGGCAACACATCGCGAATGACCCGCAGCGCCTCCTCGGCACTGCCGGCGCGAATCGGGCAATGCCCGGCATGCTGCAAATTCATCGCCAGCAATTCAGCGATGGCGGGCTCGTCTTCGACGATCAGGATGTTGCTCGACAGACTCATGGTGGGGTGCTTTTCAGAACAGAACGCTGAATCAAAGCGCGGATCCGAGCGCGGCTCAAAGCGAGCCTGCCACTTCGCGGAAGGCTGCCTTGTTGTGCCGCACGTCGGTGCCACGCACGATGTAGATCACGAACTCGGCGATGTTCTTGGCATGGTCGCCAATGCGCTCGATGGCCTTGGCCACAAACATCAGATCAAGCATGGTGGAAATGGCGCGCGGGTCTTCCATCACATAGGTAATGACCTTGCGGGTGAAGCCTTCAAACTCATCGTCGATGCGGAAGTCGGATTCGACGATATCGACCGCCGCTTTCTCGTCAAGGCGCGCAAAGGCATCGAGCGACTTGCGCAGTTGCTCAATGGCGAGATCAGACGCATGCTGCAGGTCGCTGATGCCGATCGACATGGGCGTACCCGAGTCGACGATATCGCGCGCCATGCGCGCGATACGGGCCGCCTCGTCACCAGCGCGTTCCAGATTGGCGATGGTCTTGGAGATAGCCACCAGCAAACGCAGATCGCGCGCCGTGGGCTGACGCTTGGCGATGATCTGCGTGATGTCGGCGTCGATATCCACCTCCATCTGGTTCACCCGCTTCTCGACCTGCAGCACGGTGCGCGCGGCCTCGATGTCGAGGTGGCGCAGGGCATAGATGGCTTGCGCCAGTTGCGACTCGACCTGCCCGCCCATTTCGAGCACACGGGTGGAGACGGCATTGATTTCTGCGTCGAACTGTGTCGACAGGTGGGGTTTGTCATCCATGATGTTGTGCTCCTATGGTCAATGGGTTTGGCGCCTGCCTTGCAGACATTGCGCTCTGCTCTTTTTAGCCAAAGCGACCGGTGATGTAGTCCTCGGTTTCCTGTTTCTTCGGCTTGAGGAAGATTTGATTGGTCTCGCCGAACTCGATGAGCTCGCCAAGATACATATACGCGGTGAAATCGGACACGCGCGCGGCCTGCTGCATATTGTGGGTCACGATGGCCACGGTGTAGTCGCGCTTGAGCTCGATGACCAGTTCTTCCACCTTAGCCGTGGAGATGGGGTCGAGCGCGGAGGTCGGCTCGTCGAGCAGCAGCACTTCCGGTTTGATCGCCACGCCGCGCGCGATGCACAGACGCTGCTGCTGACCGCCGGAAAGGCTCATGCCGCTTTGCTGCAGCTTGTCCTTCACTTCGCCCCACAGCGCGGTCTTGGTCAGTGCCCACTCCACCCGGTCGTCGAGTTCCGACTTGGGCAGTTTTTCGTACAACTTGATGCCGAAGGCGATGTTGTCGTAGATCGACATCGGGAACGGCGTTGGCTTCTGGAACACCATGCCGATCTTGGCGCGTACCAGCGACACATCTTCCTTGGAGGTGAGGATGTTCTGCCCATCGAGCAGGATTTCGCCCTCGGCGCGCTGCTCGGGGTACAACTCGAACATGCGATTGAAAATGCGCAGCAAGGTGGACTTGCCGCAACCGGACGGGCCGATGAAGGCCGTCACCTTGTTTTTGGCGATTTCCATATTGACGTTCTTGATCGCCTTGTATTTCCCATAATAGAAATCAAGGTTTTTCACCGTCATGCAAGCCGGGGACTGAAGGGTTTCGGCAACAGCGCTCATGATGTGGCTCTCAATGTTTTTGACGAATCAGAATGCGTGCGGTCACGTTGATGACAAGCACACCGAAGGTGATGATCAGCACGCCAGCCCAGGCCAGGCTCTGCCAGTTGCTGTAAGGGCTCATCGCATAGTTGTAGATGGTGACCGGCAGGTTGGCCATCGGCTGCGACAGACCGGCATTGAAGAACTGGTTGTTCAACGCGGTGAACAGCAGCGGAGCGGTCTCGCCCGTGATGCGCGCCACGGCCAGCATGATGCCGGTCAGCACCCCGGCGCGCGCTGCACGAAGAATGACGGCGGAAATCACCTTCCACTTCGGCGTACCCAAGGCATAAGCGGCCTCGCGCAGCGAACCAGGCACGAGGCGCAGCATGTCCTCGGTCGTGCGCACCACCACGGGCACCACCAGCAGCGCCAGGGCGATCGACCCCGCCCAACCCGAGAAGGTCTTGGTGTTGGCCACGATCAGCGCATAGACGAACAGCCCGATGATGATGGACGGCGCGGCCAGCAGAATGTCATTGATGAAACGCGTCACCTTGGCCAGCCAGCCGTTGGCACCGTATTCCGACAGATACACACCCGCCATGATGCCCAGCGGCGTGCCCAGCAGGGTGCCCACAAACGTCATCGCTACCGAGCCGTAGATGGCGTTGAGCAGGCCGCCGTCGGTCATGGGCGGCGGCGTCATCTCGGTGAAGGTCGCCAGACTCAACCCGCCGATGCCAAGCTGCAGCACCGAGTACAGAATCCAGAGCAGCCAGACCATGCCGAAGGCCATGGCCCCCAGCGAAAGCGTGAGCACCACGATATTGGTCATCTTGCGACGACCGAAAAAACGCTGGCGAAAGTCGCCCCTGGAGGTTTGAGGCAAAGTGGTGGAGCTCATGTGCGGGTTCCTTCGCCCTTGGCAAGTTGAGCCAGCAGCAGTTTGGACAGCGCCAGCACGACGAAAGTGATGAAGAACAGCACCAGCCCCAGATAGAACAGGGCCGACTGATGCAGCGGACCCGCCTCGGCGAATTCGTTCGCCAGCACCGAGGTGATGGTGTTGGCTGGTGCGAACAGCGACGAGCTGAACGCGCTGGTATTGCCCACGATGAAGGTCACCGCCATGGTCTCGCCCAGGGCGCGGCCCAGGCCGAGCATGATGCCACCGATAACGCCGGCCTTGGTGTAGGGCAGCACCACGTTACGCACGACTTCCCAGGTGGTGCAGCCGATGCCGTAGGCCGATTCCTTGAGCATGGGCGGGGTGATCTCGAACACATCCTTCATCACCGACGCGATAAAGGGAATAATCATGATGGCTAGGATGATGCCCGCTGATAGCAGACCGATACCGACCGGCGCCCCCTGGAACAGAAAACCTAGTCCGGGCACGCCACCCAACAGATTCTGCAGAGGCGCCTGCACATAGTTGGCCAACAAAGGCGCAAACACCAACAACCCCCACATGCCGTAAACGATGGAGGGTATGGCCGCCAGCAACTCAATGGCCGTGGCCAGAGGCCGACGCAGCCAGATGGGCGAGAGTTCGGTAAGGAACAGGGCGATGCCGAAACTCACGGGCACCGCAATCAGCAAGGCGATGATCGAGGTCATCAGCGTGCCGTAGATCATGGAGAACCCACCGTACTGCTCGTCCGTCGGGTTCCAGGTGGAACTGGTAAAAAAGCCGAACCCCGTGGCCTTGATGGCCGGCCATGCGCCGATGAACAGCGACACGATAATGCCCGCAAGGGTTGCCAGGGTGATGATGGCCGCAGCGCGCGCCATGCCGGAAAACAGCAGATCGCCCATCGGGCTGTGCGTGCGCTTCTGGCCTGCACCGGGCTCGCCGAGAGCTACTTTGGAGGTTGCGTTCATTGGGGTTGCGGGATAGCTTGCGGCCATGACTGTAAATCCTTCAATCAAACCGGCCCGGGCGGAACACTCCGCTCAGGCCTGTGACATCCCGCGGTGCTCACCCGGAAACCCGGTTGAGCACCGCGAGGGATTTGCTGCTCGCCGAATTACTTCCAGACCGGCTGGCCGCTGGCGGACTTCACGCCCGTCCACTCTTTGTAGATCGCGGTCTTCACCGCCTCGGGCATGGGGATGTAGTCGAGCGCCTCGGCGTACTTATCGCCATCCTTGTAAGCCCACTGGAAGAACTTGAACACGTCGGCGGTCTTTTCCGGATTGTCCGCAGTCTTGTGCACCAGGATGTAGGTGGCGTTGGTGATCGGCCAGGAAGCATCGCCCGGCTGGTCGGTCAGCACCTGGTAGAAGGTCTTGGACCAGTCGGCGCCCGCAGCAGCGGCCTTGAACGCGTCGATCGAGGGCTTGACCACCTTGCCCGCCTTGTTGATCAGATCAACCACGATGAGCTTGGGATTTTGCTTGGCGTAGGCGTACTCCACATAACCGACGGAGTTGGGCAGCTGGCTCACGAAGCCCGCCACGCCCGGATTGCCCTTGCCGCCCGTGCCGACCGGCCAGTTGACGGTGGTGCCGAACTTGTACTTCTCGGCCCACTCGGGGTTGGTCTTGGACAGGTAGTTGGAGAAGATGAAGGTGGTGCCCGATGCATCGGCACGGCGCACGACGGCGATTTGCGCGTCAGGCAGCTTCACGCCGGGGTTGAGCTTGGCGATGGCCGGGTCGTTCCACTTGGTGATTTTGCCCATGTAGATGTCGGCCAGCAGCGCGCCGCTGAGCTTCATTTCATTGGACTTCAGACCAGCAATGTTGACCACGGGCACCACGCCGCCCATCACGGTCGGGAATTGGATCAGGCCGTCTTTGGCCAGCACTTCATCGGTCAACGGCATGTCAGACGCACCGAAGTTGACGGTCTTGGCGTTGATCTGCTTGATGCCGGCGCCAGAGCCCACGCCCTGGTAGTTCACCTTGCCCATGCCGGCATTGTTGAATTCGTAAGCCCACTTTTCATAAACAGGCTGGGGAAACGTGGCGCCAGCGCCCGAGATTTCCAGCGCGTTGGCGCTGTAGGTGGCAGCCAGAAGGGCCGAAGCCAGCAGGCTTTTGACGATGATTTTCATTGAGTTAGCTCCCTGAGGTGAGGCAATAAGCAATACGAAAGTGGTTGAAGCAACGCGCCTTTATGACGGTTGCAGACACTTTAGGACACGAATATGACAGTTTCGTGTCGGTCACGCAGGTAAGCCGGTCTGCCCCACAAACGCGGGATCACACGGGCCGCTTTGACGTCAGGAATGCCCTTGCCACCAGATTGATGGTCAACACCATCGCCACCACCAGGAACGCCGCGGCATACGCCAGCGCATGCGCCGAAGCGAAGGGCTGATTGATGAAGCTCCAGATCACATAGGTGAGGTAGCCGATCGGCTCCTGCGTGAGATGGCCGTTCCACAGATAGTTGGACCATCCTGCGGTGTAGATCAGCGGCGCGGTTTCACCCACAGAGATGGCCAGGGCAAACAGCACCCCGGTGATCACCCCCGAACGCGCGGCGGGCAGCAACACGCGCAACACGACCTGATGCTCCTTGCAGCCCAGGGCATAAGCGGCTTCGCGCAGGCTGGTGGGATTCTGCCGCATGGCCAGCTCGGTAAACCGCGCGATATAGGGCATGACCATGATGGCCAGAGTGATGGCGCCCGCCAGCGCCGAGAACTGCCAACCCAGACCGATCACCAGTGTGACGTAGGCGAAATAACCCAGCACGATGGACGGCACGCCAGTCAACACATCGGCCAGAAATCGCACTATGTACGCCCAGCGCCCATTGCCGTATTCGCTCAGATAAATGCCAGACAGCACACCGATGGGAGCGGCAAACAACAGCGCACCGCCGCTGAGCACCAATGTACCCTCGATGGCATTGAGCAGGCCGCCACTGATGCCGTTGGTCACCTGGGTGAACAGCACAGGCGAAAGGGCCGCCCCGCCTTTGACCAAGGTCATCCACAGTATGTCGAACAACGGTACGACCACAATGGCGAACGCCGCCACGCAGAGCACAGCAAAGAACACGTTGAACAGGCTGCGCCGACGTTGCTGTCGGCGGGCACGCTCAGACGCGATGGATGTGGATGCGGCTGGTGAGGAGGCGAGCGATGACATTGACGATGACCGCGATGATGAGCAGCACCAGGGCAATTTCCGCCAGCGAGCGCACGGCCATGCCGCTGGGGTCTTGCAAAGCACTGTCGAGTTGAGAAGCGATGAAAGCCGCCATACTGGTGATGGGGCTGTAAATCGTGTCGGGCAAATAGTTCAAGGCACCGCCGCTGACCATGAGCACCGCCATGGTTTCACCCAGAGCGCGGCCGAGCGCCAGAATGACCGCACCGATCAAGGGCACGCGCACGGCGGGCAACAGAATTTTGAGCAGCACCTCAGCCCGGGTCGCGCCCAGACCGAAACTCGCCTCGCGCAACTCGTTGGGCACGCGCTTGAGCGCCTCGACCAGCGTGCTGGTGATGACCGGCAGCACCATGATGGCCAACACCAGCCCTGCGGTCAGCAACCCATAGCCGCTGGTCGCCGCGCCGGAGAAAAAGGGAATGAAACCCAGCACTCGCTCCAAAAACGGCGCAATGTGCGTGAGCACCAGAGGGGCCAGGATTTCCAGTCCCCACAAGCCATAGACCACACTGGGCACCATGGCCAGCAGTTCCACCACCTGAGCGAAGGCGCCGCGCAATTTCTGCGGCGCATAGTCATTCAGAAACAGGGCGACGCCAATGCCCACGGGCACGGCCAAAATCAGGGCAATGGCCGAACTTGCCAGAGTGCCCACGATAAACACCCAGATGCCATAGGTGGCCCCGACGGCCACCTCGTAGCCGTCGCGTTTGACGGGATTGGAATACAGATTGCCCAGATTCCAGGTCTCGGTCGTGAGGAAATGCAGCCCGTTGAACTGGATCGCCGGCCAGGAGTAAGTGGTGAGAAATACCAGTACCGCCAGCAGGGCCAGAGGGATCAGGGTCGAGACAGCAAGTAATCCGGGACGAAAGACGCGCATGGCAAGTCGATTCAAAACAGCTCAAAAACACGCATCCGGCCCACCCTTGTCAGGCAGGCCGGATGCCGCAACACGCCAACTGCTTACTGAATTTTGGCGATCTGCGCTTTGCTCAGCTCTTGAATCCGGGCCGGCAGGGCGATGAAGCGCACCTGATCCAGATATTTGGTGGCATTGCCGCCCTTGCTTTCCACCGCCCAGCCGAGAAACTCGCGGATGGCCTTGGCGGTTTCCGGGTTGGCTTGCTTGGTATTGACGATGGCGTACTCGTAGTTGATGATGGGGTAGGAATCGGCCCCTTCAGAGAAAATCAGGCTCAGACGCTCGTCGGCCGGGGTCTTTGCAATCAGACCGGAGGCCGCAGCGCCGACCGTTTTGGCCGTGGGCAGCAGGAAATGCCCGGCCTTGTTCTTGATCATCGCCGTGCCCAGACCCGCCTTGGCGATTTCCTTGTGGAAACTCACACCGATGTAAGCCACCGAGTACGGTGTCTGCTGGGAGGCCTGCACCATGCCAGGGTTGCCGTTGGCGCCCACACCGCCCTGCACTGCAGGCCAGGAGATGGAGGTGCCAAAGCCCACGCTGTCATTCCACTTGGGGGTGGAGAACGACAGATATTGGCTGAAAATGAAGGTGTCGCCACTGCCGTCGGTGCGGTGGATTGGCACGATGGTGTGGTTGGGCAGCTTGACACCGGGATTGAGCGCCTTGATGGCCGCGTCGTCCCAGTTCTTGATGCTGCCGTCGTAAATACCGGCCAGCACGGGGCCGTCGAGCTTGAGGTGCTTGTTGTTCAGACCGGGCACGTTGTAGTTGATGGTCTGGGCCGAAATCGCCAGCGGGATATTGACAATGCCAGGGTGCTGCTTGAGCTGGGCATCGGCCATATAGGCATCCGAAGCGCCGATCTGTGCCACACCCGAGACGGCTTCGGCGATGCCAGTGCCGCTGCCAGTGCTTTGAGTGGTGATTTTCACCTCGGAGTGCATCTTGGTGTAATCGGGCACCCAGATATTGAACAGCGGATACAGCAGGGAAGATCCGGTTTCCAGCAGAGTGACCTGAGCGGCTTGCGCGGGCAGCACGAACAGGCCAGAAGCGAGGGTCAGACCAGCAACCGCCAGACCGGCTTTGAGCTGGGTACGACGAGACAGATTCAAGGACATTGTTTTCTCCGAAGTGGCAATTCCCGCCCAAAAGCGCGGGGCTGAACGTCATTTCAGACGTCCAATATGACAACTTCGTGATGTGATGTGCCTTGTTACGACTCTCACAACTGGATCATTGAAAATCAATACCTTAGCCAGGCTCTGAGGAGCCAGAACCGGCTATTCAAGCAAGGCGGACTTCAGTGCGGAGGCCACTCGCGCGCCCTGCTCCTGCTCAGGATGCTCGACCATGATGCGCAGCACCGGCTCCGTTCCGGAAGGGCGGATCAATATCCGCCCGCTGCCATTGATCTGGTGTTCCGCCTCGGCGCGGGCCTGGGCAAAACCTGCG
Source organism: Thiomonas sp. TH-17 (assembly GCF_057473305.1). Lineage (NCBI taxonomy): Bacteria > Pseudomonadati > Pseudomonadota > Betaproteobacteria > Burkholderiales > Thiomonas > Thiomonas sp. TH-17. The sequence goes on along the minus strand of NZ_JBYCKI010000159.1, from coordinate 10,322 downwards.
TGGGATTTCCAGTCGAGCCCCGGTGGCAGCTTGACGTTGAGCAGAGTCTGCGAAAACAGTTGGACGGCCTGCAATTGCTCACCCAGGCTGCGGCCCGTACGCACCACGAGCTCAAGCATCTGCAAGGCGGCGACGATGCCGTCACCTGTCGTGTGCCGGTCGAGCAGCAGCATGTGACCGGACCCTTCGCCGCCGAGCTGCCAGCCGCGGGCGAGCAGTTCTTCAAGCACATAGCGATCGCCAACGGCCGCCCGCACAAATTCCATGCCCTGCTGCTCAAGCGCCTTTTCCACCGCGAGATTGGTCATCAGCGTGCCAACCACCCCAGCGGGCTTGCGATCCATTGCCAGCAGATAAAGCAACTCGTCACCGTTGAACAGGCGACCGTGACGATCGACGAGTTGCAGGCGGTCGGCGTCGCCATCGAGGGCGATGCCGTAGTCGGCCTGGTTGGCGCGCACTGCGCGAATCAGCGCATCCGGCGCCGTCGCACCGACATCTTTGTTGATGTTGAAACCATCCGGCTGCGCCCCGATAGAAATGACCTCGGCCCCCAGTTCGTGAAACACCGCTGGCGCGATGTGATAGGCCGCGCCATGCGCACAGTCCACCACCAGCCGCAGGCCCTTGAGGGTGAGGTGATTGGGAAACGTGCTCTTGCAGAATTCGATGTAGCGGCCCGCGGCATCATCGAGTCGGCGGGCCTTGCCGAGTTGCTCGGAGGGCACGCAGCCCTCAGCTTCGGGCAAGGTTGCTTCCACTTCCAGCTCCCAGACATCAGGCAACTTACTGCCGCCCGCCGAGAAAAACTTGATGCCATTGTCGGCAAAAGGATTGTGCGATGCGCTGATGACCACGCCGAGATCCAGACGCAGCGCGCGGGTGAGATAGGCCACTCCGGGCGTGGGCAATGGGCCGACCAGCACCACATCGCAACCGGCGGCAATGAAGCCGCACTCCAGCGCAGCTTCGAGCATATAGCCCGAGATACGTGTGTCCTTGCCGATCAACACCGTAGGCCGACTGAGGCCTTGGCTGCGCAACACCTTGCCAGCGGCATGCCCCAGACGCATGCCGAATTCCGGCACGATCGGGCTTTTGCCCACGTGGCCACGGACACCGTCGGTGCCAAAGTACTGTCTGCTCATTCCTTCTCCAAAAAGTTGATATGCGGTTCTTGTGCGCACCTGAGCAAACCCGAGCTCAGGTGCAGCTCAGGCGCGCATGGCGCTCCACACTTTAATCGCGTCGCATGTCGGGCCAACATCATGGACGCGCACGATCTGCGCACCCGCCGCCACGCAAGCCAGCACAGCGGCCAAGCTGCCCGGCAGACGCTCCCCCACATCGCGCCCCGTCAATGCTCCGATCATCGATTTGCGCGAAACCCCCACCAGCAACGGATAACCCGTTTGCGCGAGAGCAGGCAGACCTTTCGCAAGGGCCAGATTGTGTTCCAGTGTTTTGCCAAAGCCAAACCCCGGATCGAGGGCGATGCGTGATCGGCCGATCCCCTTCGACTCGGCCATGGCGGCGCGATTCAACAGAAAATCCCGGACTTCGCCTACAACGTCCGCATAGTGCGGCGCCTGCTGCATGCTGGCGGGATCGCCTTGCATGTGCATGAGACAGACCCCTGCCTTTGAAGCGGCGACCGCTTCCAGTGCGCCTGGTCGCTGCAAAGCGTGAATGTCGTTGATGATGTCCGCGCCCAGATCGAGCGCCCGGCGCATGGTTTCGGGCTGGTAGGTATCGACTGAAACCGGGACGTTCCAGCGCACAGCTTCCTGCAAAACCGGGGCGATGCGCGCCCATTCCTGCGCATGTGTCAGTCGCGGAGAGCCCGGTCGGGAAGACTCACCACCGATGTCCAGAATATCGGCCCCCTGCTCCACCAAAGTCTGTGCTTGGCGCAAAGCGAGCACCGCATCCGCATGCTGCCCGCCATCGGAAAACGAGTCGGGCGTGACGTTGACTATGCCCATGACCAGGGGCCGATGCAATTGCAGAGTGAAGCGCCCTGCTTGCCAATGACTTGCCATCGGAGATGATTCCTAAAAAAAACGGCCCGGTTGTGAACCGGGCCGTCGCTGAACTCGCCGTAACGAGCTGGATGTGAATACCGCCAGTGAAGTCTGACGATCAGGCCGCCGTCGCCGAAGGAGCGTCAGGCGCAGCGCCGGTTGCGGGCGCCGAGGGCGTACGCGGGGCGGACGTCGGGCCGCTGCTAGGCGGCAGCTTGGGCGGACGGGGCTCGCGGCCCGCCATGATGTCGGCCAGTTGCTCGGAGTCGATGGTTTCCCATTCGAGCAAGGCTGAAGCCATGGCGTGCATCTTGTCCTGGTTCTCCTCAATCATCCGACGAGCCAGGGCGTACTGCTCGTCGATGATGCGACGGATCTCCGCATCGACTTTCTGCATGGTCTGCTCAGACACATGCGTGGTCTTGGTGATCGACCGTCCGAGGAACACCTCGCCTTCGTTCTCCGCGTAAACCATGGGGCCCAGCGACTCGGTCATGCCGTAGCGCGTGACCATGTCGCGAGCCAGCTGCGTGGCGCGCTCGAAGTCATTGGAAGCACCCGTGGTCATCTGATTCATGAACACTTCTTCGGCAATTCGGCCGCCAAAAAGCACGGAGATCATATTGAGCATGCGGTCACGATCCATGCTGTAGCGATCGGTCTCAGGCAACTGCATCGTCACGCCCAGTGCGCGTCCGCGCGGAATGATGGTGACCTTATGCACCGGATCGGTCTTGGGCAGCATCATGGCAACCAGCGCGTGGCCCGATTCGTGATAGGCGGTATTGCGGCGCTCTTCTTCCGGCATGACCATGCCCTTGCGCTCTGCACCCATCATGATCTTGTCTTTGGCACGTTCGAAGTCTTCCATTTCAACCACGCGCGCACTGCGGCGGGCGGCGAATAGAGCGGCCTCGTTGACCAGATTGGCCAGATCGGCGCCGGAGAACCCGGGAGTGCCCCGCGCCAGAATGTCGGCCCGGATATCGGTGCCCACAGGAATCTTGCGCATGTGCACTTGCAGAATCTGCTCGCGGCCCCGGATGTCCGGCAGCGTGACGTAGACCTGACGGTCGAAGCGGCCAGGACGCAGCAGAGCCGGGTCGAGAATGTCGGGCCGGTTGGTCGCCGCGATCACGATCACCCCGAGATTGGTCTCGAAGCCATCCATCTCCACCAGCATCTGGTTGAGAGTCTGCTCGCGCTCATCATTGCCGCCGCCCAGGCCAGCACCACGATGGCGACCCACGGCGTCGATTTCATCGACGAAGATGATGCAGGGCGCGTGCTTTTTCGCGTTCTCGAACATGTCGCGCACGCGAGCCGCGCCCACGCCGACGAACATCTCGACAAAGTCGGAGCCCGAGATGGTGAAAAACGGCACTTTCGCTTCGCCAGCAATACTCTTGGCCAGCAGCGTCTTGCCGGTACCGGGCGGCCCGACCAGCAGCACGCCCCGGGGAATGCGCCCGCCAAGTTTCTGGAATTTCTGCGGATCTTTAAGAAAGTCCACCAGCTCCTTCACGTCTTCCTTGGCCTCGTCACAACCGGCGACGTCAGCAAAGGTGACGTTGTTGCTCGTTTCATCGAGCAGCCGGGCTTTGGACTTGCCGAAGCTGAACGCGCCGCCACGGCCACCGCCCTGCATCTGGCGCATGAAGTACACCCAGACGCCGATCAGCAGCAGCATCGGGAACCAGGAAATGAAGATCTGCGTCAGGAACGATTGCTCCTGGCGCGGAGCGCCGACGACATCGACACCGTCTTTAACCAAATCGCCCACCATCCACAGGTCGCCGGGCGAGGTGAGATTGAAACGACGCCCTTCCGTGGTCGTGACGTCCAGAATGCCGCTCTGATGCACGGTGACTTTTTTGATGCGCCCGGCTTTCGCGTCTTGCATGAACTGGGTGTAGCTCACGGCATCTGCGGTCTGCTGGGGACGATCGAACTGCTTGAACACCGTGAACAGTACAAGACCGATCACCAGCCAGATCGCAATTTTGGAAAACCATTGATTATTCAAAACCAACCTCCTGAAACAGGGCAAGCGCAGATGCAAGACATGCAGCGCATTTTAGGCATTTCAAGAGGCAGGGCGCAGCGATTGTGGAAAACCGATCCGACAAAATGGGCTATTGATTCCGTCAACCTGATCGAATTTGACAAATAGCAAGTCTGTCGAGGTGGCCACAATCACGTTGGGCGCTTACGCAACAGACTTTTTCAGCGTGCGCGCCAGAATGAAAGTTTCAGCCGATTTGTCCCGCGATGCTTGCGGCTTGACCGCCTTCACCTGCTGGAATACCAGCTTGAAAGCCTTCACGATCTGACTGTAATAACTGCCGTGAAAGGTCTTGATCACCATCGCGCCCTGGGGTTGCAGCCATCGCTGGGCAAAGTCCAGGGCGAGTTCGCTCAGATGCTCGATTCGGGCCGCATCGGCCGACGGAATGCCGGTGAGATTGGGCGCCATATCGGACAACACCACGTCGACCTTGCGCCCTTCGAGAAGCGCTTCCAACTGGTTCACCACCGCCTCTTCGCGGAAGTCGCCCAGCAGAAAATGCACATCGGGCACGGGCTCCATGGGCAACAAATCCAGCGCCAAAATCGTGCCCTGCACCACACCGCCACGCATCAGCCGGTTACGCGCATATTGCGACCACGAGCCCGGCGTGCTGCCCAGATCGACCACGATCTGCCCGGGCCGCAACAGTCCTTCAGCCTCGTCGATTTCCTTGAGCTTGTAGGCGGCGCGGGCTCGATAGCCCTCACGCTGCGCCATCTTCACATAGGGATCGTTGAGATGATCCTGCAGCCAGGCTTTGCTGAATTTGTTTTTCTTCGCACTCGACATGGGTTCTTCAAGGACAATAGCGGATTAAGACTTCAGAATGCGCGCAAAGAATGTTGCGCCGCGCTAGGCAATCATGACCCCATTGGAACTCACTCCGCCCTTTCGCAGCAGCCTGCGCGCCCAGGCACATGGGCTCAAACCCGTCGTGATGATCGGCGAGCAAGGGCTCAATCCGGCCAATCTGACGGAAATCGACGTGGCGCTCAAGGCGCACGAACTCATCAAGGTGCGCGTGTTCGGTGACGATGCGGCGGCGCGCCTGTCCATGCAACACACCATCTGCGACACACTGGGCGCCGCTCCTGTGCAGGCGATCGGCAAACTGCTGGTGTTGTACCGGCCACGCCCGAAAGAAACCCGGCAGGCGCCTGGAGAAGAAACGCAAGTCGCCAAGCGCGGCAAGTCGCCCCGCACCGTCAAAGTGGTCGTGCCTGCCAGCAGTCCGACACACCGGGCCAAGGTCAAGCGCGTCACCCTGCTGGGCAATCAGCGCCTTTCGGCCACTGGCAAGGTCAAGCGCGCCAAGCCGCGCCAGAGCAGCGTGAAAAAATCGTCGCGCGGCTGAAGCGCTTTCAAAAGAGGTTTCAGACCGTTTTGCGGCGTGTTGGTAGCCGCCAGACATACGCCGCCACGCACAGGGCCTGCAGGGCGAACACCAGGCTGGCGATGCCATGCCACATGCCTGCTTGCGGCGAATGGCTATAGGCAGCTTGCAGCAACCGGGGCACTACGCCGAACTCGCCCAGGACGGCAAAAAACACGCCACCCAGCGGCAACAACAGATCCGCCGACATCGCCCTTTTGTCGGCAAACCGTTCGAGCGCGGCAATCAGCACGCCGAAAACGATGGCGGCCAGCGCCATGATGTAGAACATGCGATTGGCCACGGCGGCGGCGATCATTTTCTCGGGCACCGTGGCAAACGCCGTGGGCGCGCCGATGAGGCCGACGGCCACCATGCCGCCCAGCCAGAGCGCGGCGAGAAACCAGCGGGTGCGCAGACTGCTCATCGGTAGTGCACCGCAAGAATTTCGTACTGCCGCACGCCACCCGGCGCAGAGACCTGGGCCACATCGCCAGATTCTTTGCCAATCAGCGCACGCGCGATGGGGGAGTTGATGGAGATGCGTCCCTGCTTGAGATCGGCTTCGTCGTCGCCCACGATCTGGTAAGTGATTTCGTCGCCACTGGATTCGTCGCTCAGCTCCACCGTGGCGCCGAACACCACGCGGCCGTCGGCCTGCAGCTCGCTCGGGTCGATGATCTGCGCCGTGCCGAGTTTTCCTTCGATGTCGGCGATGCGGCCTTCGATAAAGCCCTGCTTGTCGCGGGCCGCGTCGTATTCGGCGTTTTCAGACAAATCGCCTTGCGCACGCGCCTCGGCGATGGCCTGGATCACCGCGGGTCGCTCGATGGTCTTGAGACGATGCAGCTCTTGCTTGAGTTGTTCCGCGCCTTTGCGCGTCATGGGGGTCGCCATCATTGGGCCTCCGTTAAACCAGGAAAAAAACGAGCACCGCAGCTTGTGGCGTGGAATCGCCTGCGCTGCGGTGCCCGGATGAGAAGAAATTTTACGCCGTCGCGAACGATTGGAGGGGATAGACCGCGATTTTCTGCAGTTGTTTCATCCCCTCGACCGCGGCGAGTGCGCCGGAAATGGTGGTGTAGGTCGTGACCCGCGCGGCCAGCGCCGAAGTGCGAATGGCGCGCGAATCGGTGATGGCATTGCGGCGCTCTTCCACCGTGTTGATCACCAGCACGATCTCGTTGCTCTTGAGCATGTCCACGATATTCGGGCGCCCTTCGGTGACCTTGTTGATCACCTGCACTTCCACCCCCGCCTCGGCGATGGCGGCCGCGGTTCCGCGGGTGGCCACCACGCCGAAGCCCATGGCCACCAACTGACGCGCCACTTCAACGGCGTCCGGCTTGTCGCTTTGCTTGACCGACAGGAACACCTTGCCGCCGGCCTGCGGATCGGGCAGGCGCGTGCCCGCCGCGAGTTGCGACTTGACGAAGGCCTCGCCAAAGGTTCGGCCCACGCCCATGACTTCCCCAGTGGACTTCATCTCGGGGCCCAGGATGGGATCGACGCCGGGGAACTTGCTGAAGGGAAACACGGCCTCCTTCACGCAGTAGTACGGCGGGGTGACTTCCTTGTCGATGCCTTGCTGCGCCAGCGTCTGGCCAGCCATGCAGCGTGCCGCAATCTTGGCGAGTTGCAATCCCGTAGCCTTGGAAACAAAGGGCACGGTGCGCGAAGCGCGCGGATTCACTTCCAGCAGGAAGATGCGATCCTCCCCGCCCTGCTGCTGGATAGCGAACTGCACATTCATCAGACCGACGACCTGCAGACCATGCGCGAGCTTGACGGTCTGCTCCTTGATGCGTGCCACCGTGGCGGCCGATAGCGAGTATGGCGGCAGCGAGCAAGCCGAGTCGCCGCTGTGCACACCGGCCTGCTCGATGTGTTCCATCACGCCACCAATGAAAACCTCAGTGCCGTCGCAGATGGCATCGACATCGCATTCGATGGCGTCATTCAGAAAGCGGTCGAGCAGCACCGGCGAATCGTGGCTCACTTTCACCGCCTCGCGCATATAGCGTTCGAGGTCGCGCTGTTCGTGCACGATTTCCATCGCCCGCCCGCCCAGCACGTAGCTGGGGCGCACCACCAGCGGGTAGCCGATTTCCTCAGCCTTGGTCAGCGCTTCAGCTTCCGAGCGCGCGGTGCGGTTGGGCGGCTGCAGTAGGCCGAGCTGCTCGACCAGATGCTGGAAGCGCTCACGGTCTTCGGCCATGTCGATCATGTCCGGGCTGGTGCCGATGATGGGCACGCCGTTGGCTTCGAGATCGAGTGCGAGCTTGAGCGGCGTCTGCCCGCCATACTGCACGATCACACCGGCGGGCTGCTCCTTGTCGACGATTTCCAGCACGTCTTCAAGGGTGAGCGGCTCGAAATACAGTCGGTCGGAAGTGTCGTAATCGGTCGACACCGTCTCCGGGTTGCAGTTGACCATGATGGTTTCATAGCCGTCGGCCCGCATGGCCAGTGCGGCGTGCACGCAGCAATAGTCGAACTCGATGCCCTGGCCGATACGGTTCGGCCCGCCGCCCAGCACCATGATTTTTTTGCGCGTGGTGGGCGCGGCCTCGCACTCTTCGTCGTAGGACGAGTAGAGATAAGCCGTTTGCGTGCCGAACTCGGCCGCGCAGGTATCGACCCGCTTGAACACCGGCCGCACCTGCAGCGAACGACGGCGGTTGCGCACTGCCGTCTCGGTGGTATGCAGCAGCTTGGCAAGACGGCGATCAGAGAAGCCCTTTTGCTTGAGCGCGTAGAGATGCTCGCGATCGAGCTGGTCGAGGGTAAAGTTGCGCTCCAGGTCGAGCTCGGTCTGCACGATGTCCTGGATCTGCGCCAGAAACCACGGGTCGATGCGGGTGAGCTGGTGGACTTCGTCCAGGCTCATGCCCTGAGCGAAAGCATCGCCCACATACCAGATGCGCTCGGGGCCGGGCTCGCCCAGCTCCTTCTCCAGCACCTCGCGGTCTTGCGTCTTTTCGTTCATGCCATCGACGCCGACTTCGAGCCCGCGCAGCGCCTTCTGGAAACTCTCCTGGAAGGTCCGGCCCATGGCCATAACCTCGCCCACCGATTTCATCTGCGTGGTCAGACGCGAGTCGGCCTGCGGGAATTTCTCGAAGGCGAAACGCGGCACCTTGGTGACCACGTAGTCGATGGTCGGCTCGAACGAGGCCGGCGTAACGCCACCAGTGATGTCGTTGCGCAGCTCGTCGAGGGTGTAGCCCACGGCCAGCTTGGCCGCGATCTTGGCGATCGGAAACCCGGTGGCCTTCGACGCCAGCGCCGAAGAACGGCTCACCCGCGGGTTCATCTCGATGACGATCAGCCGCCCGTCCTTGGGATTCACCGCGAACTGCACATTCGAGCCGCCGGTATCGACCCCGATCTCGCGCAGCACCGCGATGCTGGCGTTGCGCATGAGTTGATACTCTTTGTCGGTCAGCGTCTGCGCCGGGGCGACGGTGATCGAGTCGCCGGTGTGCACGCCCATCGGATCGAGGTTTTCGATGGAGCAGACGATGATGCAGTTGTCGGCGCTGTCGCGCACCACTTCCATCTCGAACTCTTTCCAGCCGATCAGCGATTCTTCGATCAGCAGCTCGCTGGTGGGCGACGCCTCGATGCCGCGCTTGCAGATGACCTCGAACTCTTCCGGGTTGTAGGCAATGCCGCCGCCAGTGCCACCCAGCGTGAAACTGGGACGGATGATGACCGGAAATCCGATGGATTTCTGCACGCCCCAAGCTTCTTCGAGGGTATGCGCGATGCCCGAGCGCGCCGAGCCCAGGCCGATGCGCGTCATGGCCTGCTTGAATTTCTGCCGATCTTCGGCCATGTCGATGGCCGCGGGCTTGGCGCCGATCAGCTCCACCCCGTACTTGTTGAGCACCCCGTTGTGGTGCAGATCGAGCGCGCAGTTCAGCGCGGTCTGACCGCCCATGGTTGGCAGGATGGCGTCGGGCCTCTCCTTCTCGATGATGGTCTCGACCACCTGCCAGGTGATGGGCTCGATGTAGGTGACATCGGCTGTTTCGGGGTCGGTCATGATAGTCGCCGGATTGCTGTTGACCAGAATGACCTTGTAGCCCTCTTCACGCAGCGCCTTGCAGGCCTGGGCGCCGGAGTAGTCGAACTCGCAGGCCTGGCCGATGACGATGGGGCCGGCCCCGATGATCAGAATGCTTTTAATGTCGCTGCGCTTGGGCATGGGCGAGTCTCTTTATGCGGTTGAATCAGGTGAAAAATCAGTGTGTTCTTGCGGTAGCCGCCAGCGCCAGTTTCACGCCGAAGCCGAAAAATCCGGAGCCGGTCGCGCCCATCGTCAGCGCGGAAAGGCGTCGGCGGCGGCGGAATGCGTCGGCGACCCGCACGCCGCCAAAGATCAGCACCGACAGATAGAGCAGGCTGAAGAACTGGACGATAAGGCCCAGCAGCAGGAACGACAGGGCTGGATGCGGGAAATGGGGATCGACGAACTGGATGAAAAAAGACACGAAAAACAAAATCGCCTTGGGGTTGAGCAGACTGATGAACAAGGCTTTTTGAAACGGGTTTTCCAGCCGCTTTCCGGTCTGCTCGGGGTGGGCGTGGGGCTGCGGCGCCTGGGCATGCAATCCGGTGTCGGGCGTATGCCAGCGCTTCCAGGCCGCGCGCAACATATTGATGCCCAGCCAACCGAGATACAGCGCTCCCGCCGCCTGAACCAGGTGATACAGGGCCAGATTGGTTTCCAGCAAAGAGGCTGCCCCGGCGGCGGCCAGCACCATCAACACCGTGTCGCCCAGAAACACCCCGAACGCGCCCCGATAGCCCTGGCTCACCCCGCGCTGCGCCGCCACGCTCAGCACAT
>NZ_JBYCKI010000158.1:0-5404 GCF_057473305.1 Thiomonas sp. TH-17 | reverse complement strand
GCGCACTAGCCAAGCCGAATCTTAGAGGGAGTGAACTTGTACAACTCCGACTGCGTGATTGGAACCGTACAGCCCAAGGCAATAAGTTTGTTCTTCTCTGATTGAAATTCTGGCTCAGTCAGCCTTGGGTCGAGCGCGACCTCTGTAAGAATGATGTCCCAGTGAAATGGGAATACAACTACGCCATTTTGTCCCTGATTCCCTTCTGCGTCATGGAACAAGAGCCGAACCTCGTTCTCGTGTGCAAATTCAGGTCGCTTAACTAAAAGAGTCCTGGCAAATCTGTGGGGCTGCCCGCCGAAGGCTAGGTCTGAAAAAGTCGTAGTCTCCAAGAAGCGCTCAATCTCTCCTCGCTGTTTGTACTCTACAGCGCCAATTAGGTACTTGAGGCCAGCGAACTTGTCAGCCGAGTCATAAAAGTCAGAAAAAAGTGCTCTGACGGTTGTTGCCACTCGCACGCCGGTCTTGTCGTGGCTGTAGATGCGCCACATGGCATCGCTGTCCATGTTTCGCGTCCAGCATTGCCCATACCAGCTTGCAGAAAGTTGGGAAAGACTCACGGGCGTGCCATCCGGCAATTCCGCTTGGCATTTGAGGAAAAAGTTCTCGAAAGGGTCATCCCACTTTGATGGATGGACCAAGCCGTTTTCTCGGCTGGCGATCATCTTCGAGAATCGCTCGAGCGAGAAGATGCGGTAAATCGGAGCGTCGAGAGCATCCAAGCCGATCGCGTTTTCTTCCATGGTTGGTTCGCCGAACATGTGTCCTCGCACGTCTAACGAGCAAGCTCAGGGGCGCGAAGCCGGTTTGCCGGCGTAGTGTCCCCCTGGAGCGAAATGTTAGAACTCATTGCATGGCCACCAGCTCTTCGCCTCTGAGAACTCGGCCATATTCGGTCATAGAAGTAATGGCCAACGGTCCAAACGATAGTAATGCCATTAATATAACTACAAGGCTAGCCAGCCAGTTGGCGCCAAAAATGTCTTTGGCAAATGGAATGGGCGCAAAAGCGAGCGTTGCGAAGACGAAATACATTGCGAGATTTATTCGCTTGATCCACTTTCGCTTGCTTTCGGTGTATTTGTTTCGGAACACCACCTTTCCATTTTCGGTTTCAGTATCCTCTTTGAATTCAAGGTACTTACGGGAGGCGGAGTATTTCTTGAGGGCCTGCGCAGGGGATGAAAGCGATAGCAAGTAGGTTATTTCTTTTGCGGTTAGCGTGGAATCACCTGTAATCGCGAGATAACCTTTTTCGATCACGAAAGGATGTGTGTCGGGCTTCAAGTCCGCGATGAAATCCTTGATGAAATTGAATTCCTCGCGAAGGCGCGATTTCTTGGAAATGACAAGTTCAGCAATGACTTTGTACAAGGCAAAGACACTACCGGCTAGCGTTATAAGCTTTACAATGAGTTCAATGTCCATAGGTCTAGTGAGTTCTAACGTAAAGGTAAGGGGCGCGCCCCTTTTGGCGCGTCCCACTTGACCGCAATGTTAGAACTTTTCACTCGAAGCCGATTTCTTGAGACCGAACGACTATTTCTTGCCGCTCCCATTCGCCGCCAGCCAGCTTCGTTCTGACTTTGACTTTGATTGTTTTGGGTGCGTAGACCGTACCCTGGTCGATGTATATTTTTTGTTCGGCCATTAAATCCGTGGCCTTCGCCATGCCCCGTTTGATGCCACGGATATACCACTCAATAGCTTTTTGCTTGATTGCTTCAGGAATCCCCTCAAGCGCGGCCTCCAAGTCTAGGCTTGGGTGTTGCGAATGATTGGGTTCTTGATCGAGGGCTTCAGCAATGCCGTTTACGGCCTTGCGATAAGTTGCTGAAGCGGCAGACACCGGTGAGTTGCTCATGTGAATCCTCATAGTTCTAACTCGTTATAGGGCGACCGGTTCTTGTCTCCCTAACATCGCCGCTGTCGCCCTAACACGGCAGCAAGGGAGTTGTGTAACAGCGCTTGAACGCTGGCGTTTTCCGATTAGGCTGTTTTTATGAACAGCACTAACAAGGCCAGAAATTCCAGCACGCCAGTGTTCAAGTCCACCCGCCTGCTGGATCAATGCCGCGAGCAGTTGCGCTATTTGCTCTATAACCTGCGCACCGAAGAAGCTTATCTCGGCTGGGTGAAGAAATTCATCCGTTTTCATGGCCTGCGGCATCCTCGCGACATGGCCCAGGAGGAAGTGGAACAGTTTTTGACGCATCTGGCAGTCGATCGTCGGGTTTCCGTGTCCACGCACCGGCAGGCTTTGAGTGCCTTGTTGTTTCTGTATCAACGCGTGCTGGGCGTGGAGTTGCCGTGGATGGATGCGCTCGCGCGGCCGGTTCCAAAGAAGCGCATCCCCGTCGTGCTTTTCCGAGACGAGGTGCAGCGCGTCTTGAGCCACCGTCTTGAGCCACCTCAGGGCGAGCATTTGCTGCTGGCCTCTTTGCTGTATGGGGGTGGCCTGCGACTGATGGAAAGTTTGCGGCTGCGGGTGAAAGATGTGGACTTTGAACATCAGACGCTGATCGTGCGTGATGCCAAGGGCGGCAAAGACCGTGTCGTCATGCTGCCGGTCAGCGTGGTGCCTGCGCTCAAGGTGCAGTTGTCCAAGAGCCATGACCTTTGGACAAAAGATCGGGCAACAGGCCTGCCCGGTGTGGAAATGCCGGATGCGCTCGCCGTGAAATACCCGAGGGCGGGGCAGAGTTGGGCCTGGCATTGGGTGTTTCCGCAGTCAGATACCTCGACCGACCCACGCAGCGGGGTCGTGCGGCGGCACCATGCCTATGACCAGACTTTCCAGCGGGCGTTCAAGCTGGCCGCACGGCAGGCGTTGATCGCCAAGCCAGCGACGCCGCACACGCTGCGCCATTCGTTTGCCACGCATCTACTGCAAAGCGGCACGGACATCCGCACCGTGCAGGAATTGCTGGGCCATTCGGATGTCAGCACCACCATGATTTACACCCATGTGCTCAAGGTGGCGGCGGGCGGCACGGCCAGCCCGCTGGATCGGCTGCCGCAAGCATGAAGTCGCACGGCAGCGCGTCTTCACCGCCGTCAGCCCCTGCCCTGCTGCTTTTGTTTCGCGATCCACGCGGGCACCTCGTCCGGGACGTCGCGGTGGACCTCCCGATCCATAGCATGTTCATGCGCGGAGCGCCGATCAGGCTAGTGGCCATAGTGCACGCTGGTTCTGGATTTCACCGCCCTGCGTACTGAACCATGGCGCGCAGCAAGGCAGGGAGTTCATCGCGTTGGATGGCGGACTGATGTTGCATTTTTCGGCGTTCAGGGCGCAGCCGAGAACGCTGCCTTTCGGGTCTCGGGCGGAGCCTGAGCAGGTGGGGACGGGACACAAACGAAGAAACCCAAGCGCGTCAGCGCGCAGGTTTTCGAGGCTTGTGGACACGGCCCCCTACCCTGTACTTACTTCTGTGCGTTTTGGTTGAATTGTTACGCCTGTCGATGCGTTTTTTGCGCCTGTCGATACGCCTGTCAGATCGTTTTTGAAACCTGTCAGCACGCCTGTCGTTGCGTTTTGAATTCCTGTCAACGCAATCCGCGCGCCTGTCGTTGTGTTTTGAATTCCTGTCGATTGAATCTGCGCGCCTGTCAGATCGTTTTGAATTCCTGTCGATTGAATCCGCGCGCCTGTCAGATCGTTTTGAATTCCTGTCGATACGCCTGTCGATGCGTTTTGAATTCCTGTCGATACGCCTGTACTTATTTTTGAACGGGGCATTCTGATGACAGCCGTCGCCTTGCGGCATGTCCAGTCGGATAGCGGAACTCTCAGGCCCAGTGCGATGCAAATCGCGCAACGCAAGCCGCCTGAACCCACCAGGTCTGCTCGCACTCGCCCTTGATTCCACGAAGCGCGCCGACACGCGCCACCGATGCACATCGAATCGTGCCGCCCTTGCATATATCCAATTGCGGGCATGTGCTCGCTTCATTGGAGAAAGAGCATGGGAATCGACACCCTACTCAAAGCAGCACCACCCCGGTACACCGCGCAAGTGGCGTCTTGGGCGGACAAGATCGACCAGCTGCGTGGCATCGGCTGGTCGTGGGGAGACATTGCAACAGCCTTGGCGCCAGACTTGGGATGGAGCTTGCCCGACGTTGACCCGAGCGTTCAGGCGCGCGCCCTGGGCGAGCGATTGCGCATTTCCATGCGCGGCGCACGCTCGGCGCTGGCGGCGGGCAAGCTCAGGCCCATGCCGCCCGAGACGCCACTTGCGCGGTAACCGGCTTGGCCCGCGTTGCGTTGGCGCGTCGCGCACGGCGCAAAGGCACCCGCGCTGCGCACGGCGCAAAGGCAGGGGTAAGGAAAGGGGCGGCTGGCGGTGGCGTGACTGCGCCGAATTCCTATAAAGACGCTATATATGGGAATTCGGCGCAGTGCCAAAACCCCGAAGCGCCCCTCTTCTTTGCCCCTGCTTTTATACCACGAGGCCAATACAGCCCCGTGGAGGCGATTTTGTGCCGCGGCAATAGGTAGGCGGGGCGACGCCAAAAGCGTCTGTAAGCGCCCCTACGCCGCTCTACGCGCAGGGAAGCAAGAGACAAAGGCACGCCGCTGGCGCGGCGCAAAGTCAGGGGCAAAGAAAAGGCAGGGCGGGCGGTGGCGTGACTGCCCCTGCCCCCTGCCCCCTGCCCCCTGCCCCCTGCCCCCTGCCCCCTGCCCCCTGCCCCCTGCCCCCTGCCCCCTGCCCCCTGCCTTTGCCTTTGCCTTTGCCTTTGCCTTTGCCTTTGTCTTTTTCTTTGCCCCTGCCTTTGCCTTTGCGTCGCGCTGGCGCGCGACGCAGGGTTAGTTCCTCCCTGAATTTTTTTCACTGCTACTTTTGTTTTTTGGGATTGCAGCAAGAAAAGATTCATATTTTCTGAATTTTCTTTTAACTTTATTTGTCTTTCTAGTCAATATTGACTGTGTACGTCTATAGCTATAGATATATTTATAGCTATAGACGTACACAGTTCCATCAAGTTGTCGATTTTTGGACTGTCGATGGTGCCACTTTGGGCGCCGGAGACGCTTTCAGGCTTGCGATTTCCTGCTGCGCAATGCCGGTTGCCCATTCGGCGCGCTTGTCCTTCAGTTCCGCCAGTCGCCACAGCGTTGCTTGAGGCAGGTCGCGCAAGGCCAGCCGCAGCGCTGAATCCCGATGTTTGGTGTACGCCTCGGTGCGCATCGCGGGTGCGCAAACTCGCTTGGACGGCACGCGCCCTGCCCGCAGTGCCAGCCGGAAGGCTTCGACGAGCTTGCGCAATGTGGCTTGCTCCTTCGCGGTGTTGGCGGCCTGCGTGCCCAATCCCCGTCCCTTGTTGTGCCGCAGTTCCGCTGGCGAGGTGCGCCACTGCGGTGTAATACCGGTTTCCTCCGCCCAGTCCACCATGACGG
>NZ_JBYCKI010000157.1:0-9211 GCF_057473305.1 Thiomonas sp. TH-17 | reverse complement strand
TGTGCGGGGCGAGCGCGTCGGGGGCGAAGGGCAGGGGGGGGAGTTCGTGTTGCATGGGCTTCTCCTTGAGTGAGTGGCGGTTGCATAAATCAAACCAGTCCCATTCTAGGAACAGCCGTTTGACTTTGCTCACTCAAGGAAACGCAGGGCCGCCCCAAGTTTCCTTGATCCCCACGGGGGGCGGGTCGGCGAGCCGACCCTGGGGGCGCTTAATTCGGCGGTATGTCCGCTTCGAGAGGATGGGGTTGGGCGTCGATGTGGCCGATGTCGATCCGCACCGCGCGTTGCGCGTCGGCCAGCAGCAGGGGCTGCTGTGGCGCGAGCTGCGTGAGGTCGCGCAGCACCTGGCCGTTTGCGTTCATGCCCAGCAGGTAGCCGCGTGCGAGGGTGGCGCGCGGGCTGAGGAGTTGCAGGTGCTGCGCGGCGCGTTCCAGCCGAAGCTGGGAGTTGGAAAGCTGGCGCGACAGCGTCTCTGGCAAGCTGCGCTCGCATCGGTTCAGGCGCTCGCGCTCCCGGGGTGCGCGCTGGCGCAGCGCATGGGCCAGGCGGTGCTGTAAGAGTTGCAGCCGTTGCGCGTGCAGCCTCGGCAGGTCGTTCAAGGCCTGCCGCAGTCGCCACTGCAACTGCGCGAGGTGACGCTGCGGTGCGGCCAGCAGCGCCGCGGGTTGCGGCCAGCGCAGGGCGAGGCGGTCGCAGCGCTGCTGTTCGCGCTGCAGATGGTGGCTGAGCGCACTGCTGGCGCGGTGCGCGGTATGGGTGAGCGCATCGAGCAACCCGGCCTGGGCGGGCACGCCGAGTTCGGCGGCGGCGGTGGGGGTGGGCGCGCGCAGGTCGGCGACGAAATCGGCCAGGGTGAAGTCGGTTTCGTGGCCCACGCCACTGATCACCGGCAGGGTGCTGGCGGCAATCGCCCGGGTCAGCGCCTCGTCGTTGAAGGCCCAGAGGTCGTCGAGACTGCCGCCGCCGCGTACCAGCAGGATGAGATCGACTTCGCGCCGCGCCTGCGCGCGCTGCAGGGCGGCGAGCAGCTCGCCGGGCGCTGCGGCGCCCTGCACGCTGGCGGGATAGACCACGACGCGCACCTGCGGGCTGCGCCGCCGCAGAGTGGTGAGCACGTCGCGCAGGGCGGCGGCCTGTAGCGAGGTGATCACGCCCACGGCTTGCGGTAGGGCAGGGAGCCGGCGTTTGCGCTCGGGGTCGAACAGGCCCTCAATCTGCAGTTTGGCCTTGAGGCGCAAAAACGCTTCGAGCAGCGCGCCTTCGCCGTCGGGCTGCACGCTCTCAACAATGAGTTGCAGGTCGCCGCGGGGTTCGTAAATCGCCACGGTGGCGCGCAGCCTCACACTCATGCCGTCGCGCAGCGCGGTGGCGGTAGAGCTTGCGCGCTGGCGGAACCAGACGCAGCGCAGTTGCGCCGCACCGTCCTTGAGGTTGAAGTACTGGTGGCCGCTCGCGGCCCGAACCAGGCCCGAGATTTCGCCACGCACGTTCAGGCTGTTGAAGCGGGCGTTGAGGGCATCAGAGAAGGCCTGAACCAGCGCGGAAACTGTCCACACCAGAGCGCCGTTAGTTGAAGTTTTCAAGGTGGATATCGAGTGGCCAGGTGTGAAACGTCAAGAGGATGTGCACACTTTGCCCGGGGATGCTTTCGGCGTCTGAAAGCGTCTGAAGGTAACGTGCTTGCATGCCAAGTTATTGAAAAACAATGAGAAATTATTGATTAAAAAAGCGTCACATTAAGCCGGGCGCTTGATTTTGCGCGATTTGGCGCCGCCGTTCAGCGCTTTCCCACAGAGTTGTCCACAGAAAGGTGGGATAACTTTTGCAGCCCGCGATCTTGACGCATGACAGCCTCGCGCTGTTTCATTGTCCGCGACTTCTCTGACCCGGCATAATGCGGCGCTGAAAGGCTGCTGCGTGACGGGTTGGACACGCACGGCGACTGATTTTGCAGCGCAAAGACGCAAAGGAAAAAGACCCATGTTGCAGATGGTGGAAGCCGCAGGCTGGCCGATTTGGCCGTTGATTCTGTGCTCGATTGTGGCCCTCGCGGTGATTTTCGAACGACTGGCCTCGCTGCGTCGCGCCCGCATTCTGCCGTCCAAATTGCTGGACGAGGCGCTGAATGTGTCGGCCAAGCAACTGCCGGCGGCCGACGTGATCGACAAGCTCGAACAGAACTCGCCGCTGGGCGCCGTGCTGGCCAGCGGGTTCCGCTCGGTGGCACGGCCGCATGCCAGCGCGGTGGGGCTGCAGGAAGATCTGGAAAACGCCGGACGGCATCAGGTCTATCGGCTGCAGAAGTACCTCAACGCGCTGGCTACCGTGGCCTCTGCGGCGCCTTTGCTCGGTCTGCTCGGCACGGTGGTGGGCATGATCGAGATTTTCGGCTCGCAGTCCACGGCCGGCACCGATCCGACGGTGCTGGCGCATGGCATTTCGGTGGCGCTTTACAACACGGCGCTTGGGCTGATCGTGGCGGTGCCCTCGCTGATTTTTTACCGTTACTTCCGCAGCCGCGTGGACGACTACACGGTCGAACTCGAACAGGCCGCGCGGCGTCTGGCCACGCATCTGCAAAGCTATGTGCCGCGCCGCTGAAATGAACCGCGCCTTCGACCTGCGCCGCTCGCCATGAATTTCAAACGCCAGACCACGGAAGACCCCGAGGTCAACCTCATTCCGCTGATCGATGTGCTGCTGGTCATCCTGATTTTTCTGATGATCAGCACCACCTATTCCAAGTTCACCGAGCTGAAGATCACCCTGCCCACGGCCGACGCCGAGAAGCTGCAGAACCATCCGCAGGAAATCATCGTGGCCGTGAGTAGCGGCGGCGAGTATGCGGTGAACAAGCAGTTGCTCCCGAGCCGCACGGTGAGTGCGCTGACCCAGTCGCTGCTCGACGCGTCCAAAGGCAAGGCCGACACCATGGTGGTGATCAGCGCCGACGCCCAGGCCACGCAGCAATCGGTGGTGAATGTGATGGAGGCCGCGCGCGCCGCGGGCTTGAGCCGCCTGACCTTCGCCACGCAGAAGTCTCCCGGTTCCTGATGGCGCAACCCGCGGGGCACAGCGGCTGGCCGGACGGGTGGCTGCGCCGCAGCCTGCTGAGTTGGGCGCTGTGGCCGCTCTCCCGATTATTCGCGCTGCTGAGCGCCGGGCGCCGCAGCCTGTATCGCGCGGGTGTGCTGCGTGCTGAGCGCGTGGGCGTGCCGGTGGTCGTGGTGGGCAACCTCACTGTGGGCGGCGCGGGCAAGACGCCGCTGATCGCCGAGCTGGCGCGCGGCTTGCAGTTGGCAGGTTGGCGGCCGGGCATAGTTTCTCGAGGTTATGGTCGTCGCTCGACCGACGACGCTCCATTGCGCGTGGACGCGCAGAGCGATCCGGCGGAGTGTGGCGACGAGCCTGTGCTGCTGGCCCGATTGACCGGCTGCCCGGTGATGGTCGGACGGCGGCGCGCCCAGGCCGCGCTCGCCCTGCGGGCCGCCTGGCCCGATGTGGATGTGATTCTGAGCGACGACGGCCTGCAGCATCTGGCGCTGGCTCGCGACGTCGAACTGGTGGTGGTCGATCAGCGCCTTTGGGGCAATGGCTGGCTGTTGCCTGCCGGGCCGCTGCGCGAATCGCCCGGCAGACGGCGCGACGCTACGCTCGGCCCCGAGGCGGTGCTGCGGCAGGTGTCAGGCGGGGGGCTGCACTTCGCGCTGGTGCGCAGCCCGGGCGACATCACGCATCTGGTCAGTGGGCAAACGCTCAGTGCTGCGCAGTTCGTGCAGCGCTTTGGCGCAAAGCCGCTGAGCGCGGTAGCCGGAATCGGTCATCCGGGGCAATTTTTTGCCATGCTGCAAGCTCTCGGGCTGACGGTGCAGACCCGGGCGCTGGGCGACCATCAGCCTTTGAGCGACGACGCGCTGGCCGGGCTGCCGCCAGACGAGCCCATTCTGCTGACGGAAAAGGACGCCATAAAATCGGCCCATCTGCCGCCTGTTTTGCGCGAGCGCCTCTGGGTTGTCGGCCTGCGGCTGCAACTGCCCGCCGACTTGCTGCCCTGGTTGCACCAACAATTGGAGAAAGCCCGTGGACTCCCGACTTCTTGACCTGCTTGTCTGCCCCATTTGCAAAGGGTCGCTGCAATTCGACGCCGCCGCGCAAGAACTGATTTGCCCGCGCGACAAGCTGGCCTACCCGGTGCGCGACGACATTCCGCTGATGCTGGTCGATCTCGCCCGCGACATGACCCTGCCTGCCGACGCAACGCCGAGCCCGGCCCCCGCCGCGACTGCCGAACCGGCGGCCTGAGCATGGCGGCTGCGTTCTGGGTGCTCATACCTGCCCGGCTGGCTTCCACGCGCCTGCCCAACAAGCCCCTGGCGGACATTGCCGGGGCGCCGATGGTGGTGCGCGTGGCGCAGCGTGTGGCGCATAGCGGCGCGCAGGAAGTGGTGGTGGCCTGTGACAGCCCGTTGATTGCGCAGGCCTGTGCGGCGCACGGCGTTCGCGCCGTTCTCACCCGCGAAGATCACGCCAGCGGCACCGACCGGCTGGCCGAGGCGGCCGAATTGCTGGGTCTGCCCGAAGACGCCATCTTGGTCAATGTGCAGGGCGACGAGCCACTGATCGACCCCAAGTTGCCCGCGGCCTGTGCGGCCTTGCTGCAGCGCAATCCGCAAATCCCGATGGCGACCTGCGCGCATGCCATCACCGAGGCGGCCGAGATTTTTAACCCGAATGTGGTGAAGGTCGTGCTCGATGCGCAGGGCAGGGCCCTGTATTTCTCGCGCGCGCCGATTCCGTGGCAGCGCGACGCCTATGCGGCAGGTTCAGGCGGCTGGACGATGCAGGCGCAGCCCCCGCATCCGGTCTATCGTCACATCGGGCTGTACGCCTATCGCCACCGTTTTCTGCGCGATTACGCCAAGCTGGCCCCGGCGCCACTGGAACAGGCCGAAGCGCTGGAGCAATTGCGCGTACTCTGGCACGGGCACCCCATTGCGGTGCATGTGACCAAACAGGCACCCGGCCCTGGGGTCGACACGCTGGCCGATCTGGAGCGCGTGCGGGCGATGTGGCCTGAGCGCTGAACGGGCGCGTAGTCAGCGCCTTGGCAGAGCGGTCTGCTATTCTGAAACGTGCGTTTTTATGATTGAGAGACCTTCATGCGATTGATACTTTTGGGTGCACCGGGCGCGGGCAAGGGCACGCAAGCCGCCTTCATCACCGAGCGCTTCGGCATTCCCCAGATTTCCACCGGAGACATGCTGCGCGCCGCGGTGAAGGCCGGTACGCCGCTGGGCCAGCAGGCGCAGAAAATCATGGAAGCCGGCGCCTTGGTGCCCGACGAGATCATGCTGGGCGTGGTGCGCGAGCGCCTGTCTGCGCCCGACTGCGCCAAGGGTTTTCTGCTCGACGGCTTTCCGCGCACCATCGCCCAGGCCGAAGGTCTGGAGCAGGCGGGAATCGGCATCGACGTAGTCCTTGAGTTCGACGTGCCCGACGTCGACATCATCGAGCGCTTGAGCGGACGCCGGGTGCATCCGGCCTCTGGCCGAACCTATCACCTGGCTTTCAATCCCCCCAAGACGGCCGGAGTGGACGATCTCACCGGCGAGCCGTTGGTGCAGCGCGCCGACGATCAGGAAGACACGGTACGCAAACGCCTGGACGTCTATCACGCGCAGACGCTGCCGCTGGTGAAGTTCTACGCCGAGCGCATGGCCCAGCCCGGCGCGCCGCGTCTGGTCACCATTTCCGGCGTCGGGCCGGTGGCCGAAGTGCAGCAGCGCATCTTCGCCGCATTGCAGGCTTGAGAGGGTGTGAACAAATCCGCCATGCCCGCTCCTCGCGCCCAAATCGTCCCACTCGGCGTTGCAAATGCGCGCCGTGCCGTCGGGCACGGCTGTGCTTTGCGCCTTGATTGGGGACGTTTGGACGCGCTGCTCGGCCACGCCGGATTCATTCACACCCTCTGAGCGGACGGAGCACCCCATGCAACTCTCGGGTCATAGCGCGATCATCAGCGGCGGCGCATCGGGGCTAGGCCGCGCCACGGCAGCCTTGCTAGCGTCACGGGGCATGCGGGTGGTCATCGCCGATCTGCAAGAAGAGGCCGGGCGAGCAACCGCAGCGGACATCGGCTGTCAGTTCATGCGTTGCGATGTGACGCAGGCAAGCGACGTGGAAGCTGCGGTGCAAGCCGCCAACGCACTGGCCCCGCTGCGGGTGGCGGTGAGTTGCGCCGGCATCGCCCCGGCTGCGCGCACGCTGGGCAAGCAAGGCCCCCATGCCCTGGAGCTTTTCCAGCGCGTGATCAACATCAATCTGGTCGGCAGCTTCAACCTCGCTCGCCTTGCCGCCGCCGCGATGGCGCAGCAGCCGCCGCTGGAAGATGGCGAGCGCGGTGTGATCGTCAACACGGCCTCGGTGGCCGCGTTCGACGGGCAGATCGGGCAAGTGGCCTACGCCGCGTCCAAGGCCGGCATCGCCGGCATGACCCTGCCGCTGGCGCGCGATCTCTCGCGGGACGGTATCCGCGTCATGACCATCGCGCCCGGCATTTTCGAGACGCCGATGCTCATGGGCATGCCTCCCGAGGTGCAGGCGGCGCTGGGACAGATGGTGCCGTTTCCGCAGCGTCTGGGACGGCCCGAGGAATACGCGGCCCTGGTCGAATCCATCCTCACCAACCGCATGCTCAATGGCGAAGTCATCCGGCTCGATGGCGCCATTCGCATGCAGCCCAAGTAGTCTCGCCCGATCCAGCCGTTTCGCGGCCACCGCCGCCACGATGACGACGACCGATCCATGCAGCAACGCATCCCGCCCGGTTTCATTCAGGATCTGCTCGCCCGCGCCGACATCGTCGAAGTCGTGGACCAGTATGTCGAGCTGAAAAAGACCGGTACCAACTACAAGGGCCTGTGCCCCTTCCACGGCGAGAAGACACCCTCGTTCACCGTCAGTGCGAGCAAGCAGTTCTATCACTGCTTCGGTTGCGGCGCGCATGGCACGGCCATCGGTTTCCTGATGGAGCACGCTGGCATGGGCTTTGTCGATGCGGTCAAGGAGCTGGCCGGGCGCTACGGCATGACTGTGCCCGAGCCCGACCTCGACCCGCAGCAACTCCGCCAGCTCCAGCAGCAGCGCAGCCTGCAAGCCACGCTCGTCGACGCCCTGCAGACGGCTGACGGCTTTTATCAGCACCGATTGCGGCATAGCGAGCGGGCGAAAAACTACCTCATCGCCCGTGGCTTGCAAGGCCAGGTCGCCAAAAAATTTGGCCTGGGCTACGCCCCGGACGACTGGCAGCCCTTGGCCGGCGCGTTTGCGAATTACAACGCCGATGCCCTGGTGCAATCCGGCCTGGTGGTGGCCCGTGACGCGGCCGGCGACACCCTCGATCCGCAAGCCGAGTCTTTTGCATCGGCGCAGCGTCGCTATGACCGGCTGCGCGACCGCATCACCTTTCCGATTCGCAGTCTGCGCGGCGAAGTCATCGGCTTTGGCGGACGCATCATCGACCAGGGCGAACCCAAATACCTCAACTCGCCGGAAACCGCCGTGTTCCACAAGGGCGAGGAGTTGTACGGCCTGTTCGAAGCCCGCACCGCCATTTCGCGCGCGGGCTATGCGCTGGTGGTCGAAGGCTATATGGACGTTGTGGCGCTCTCCCAATTCGGGGTGGAACAGGCCGTGGCCACGCTGGGTACCGCCTGTACGGCGCAGCAATTGCAAAAACTGTTTCGGCATACCGGCCAGGTGGTGTTCAGCTTCGATGGCGATACCGCGGGCCGCCGCGCCGCGCGCCGGGCGATGGAGCAGGCCCTGCCTCTGCTCAGCGATACGCGGGTGGTGAAGTTCCTGTTCCTGCCCGCCGAGCACGACCCGGATTCTTATGTGCGCGAAAAAGGCGCCGAAGTCTTCGAGCGGGAGATCGGCCGGGCGCAGCCCTTGTCGGAATTTCTGTTTTCCAGCCTGTTCGATGGCGTGGCGATGGCCACCGCCGAGGGGCGTGCGCAGGCCATCCACGAGGCCGGGCCGTTGTTGTCGCAAATCACCGCGCCCGCCCTGCTGGGCCAGTTGCTGGCCGATCTGGCACGCCGCCTGGAGATGCCCGGCACCGAGTTGCGCGAGGTGCTTCGCCTGTCTGCGCCCTCGCGCAAGCCATCGGCTCCGGCAGAGTCGTTTGGCATGCGTGGCATGAAGACGGCGCCGCGTGCGCGCGGCGGTCGCGAGGCGCTGCGGGCCTTTGCCGCGGTGCCGAAAGATCCCCTGCGGCAATTGCTCCCTTTGCTGCTGTCGCAACCCGAGTTGTGGTGGAGCATCAACCCGGCGCAGCATGCGCTGCTCTCGCTGGAGCCCGGGCCGCTGCAGGGGCTGGTGCTGACGCTCGAATCCATTCTGGAAGACCAGCCCGAACTGTCTGCCGCGGCGCTGTGGGAGGCCTTGCGCGCGGCCGGACACTCGCCCGAGGAGGTGCTGGCCGAGTCGCCTGATCCGCTGGAACTGGACGAAGCCGCGGCCAAACAGGATTTGCTGGCCATTCTGTCGCGCCTGGAGCGCGCCGCGCTGAAAAGACGGCAGGACGAACTGGTTGCCGGTGGCCTGGTGGCAGACGCTGACCGCACGGAATACCGCAGTCTGGCGCTACGACTCAAAGAGATCGATCAAACGCAGCGGGGTTGACGGTTTTGGCGCACAGGCAGACAATACCCGGTTTTTTGTAAAATCCACCGCTCTGGGGTGAATATCTGCCAAAACAGACTGCCGGGCATGAGTTCAGGGGCATAGGTTCAGGGGCATAGGTTCGGCAGCAAGGCATAAGCGCCGTGGGGGCGCGGTCATCAAGGAAAACCCAATCGAACCGAGGCCACGAATTTGGGTCGAAGCTAGGCGGGTCAAAGCGATTAAACCTTCTTGGAACTGCCAAGACGTTTGCTGATTCGGCTCGATAGCGCCCTTGCCGTGCGGGCTTGGTGCGAAATAGCCGTGGCACCTTCGCTCAGGCTCTTTGAATTTTGGCGATTCACCCTACATACTGTAAGCAATCCCCCTTCTATATTTCCTTCCGAACCAACGGTCGGTTGAGGTCCACCATGACAAAAGCATCATCCAAAACGCAGACTCCCACCCCGCGGGGCGCATCCCGCAAAGAGGCCGCGGTCGCCGAGGTGAGTCCCGCCGAGGTGCGTCCCGTTGTGGACGCGCCGCG
>NZ_JBYCKI010000156.1:0-1886 GCF_057473305.1 Thiomonas sp. TH-17 | reverse complement strand
TGCCGACCAGCCGTGCGCGCATCGGGTCGAGCGAGTCGGTTTCGGTGTCGATGGCGGTGAGCCCGGCCGCGTCGATGCGGGCCAGCCAGGCGTCGAATCGGCCCCAGTCGAGAACGGTCTCGTAGGTGCCGGGCGCGCTCGTTTCGGCCGGCGGCGCGTCATCCAGCAGCGATACCTGCCGGGCGGCCTCCTCGCTCACCGTCTGCGCCTTCATCTCGGCGCTGAAGCGGCGCATGCCGTTGCGGGTGAAGAAAGGCAGCAGCGCTTGCGCGTCCTCCGGTGCCGGGCGCAGATCCGGGTCGAAGGATTGGGCGTAGCCGTCCAGATCGCAGTCGGTTTGGATGGTCACCAGCTTGCGCGCGGTGGGCAGCCAGTCGAGCGTGGCGCGCAGGTTCTTGCCCGCGGCGCCGCTCACGGTCTCGGCATTCGCAACCAGTGCATCGAGCGAGCCATACTCCGCCAGCCACTTGGCGGCCGTCTTGGGGCCGACCTTGTCTACGCCGGGCACGTTGTCCACCGCGTCGCCCACGAGGGTGAGGTAATCGACGATGCGCGCTGGAGGAACGCCAAACTTTTGCTGCACCCCGGCGGGGTCGAGCACTTCGTTGCTCATGGTGTTGACCAGGGTGATGTGGTCGTTGACGAGCTGAGCCATGTCCTTGTCGCCCGTGGAAACCAGGGTGCGGATGCCCGCGGCATGCGCTCGCACAGCCAGCGTGCCAATCACGTCGTCGGCCTCCACTCCCGGCACCTCGAGCAGCGGCCAGCCCATCAGCCGCACGGCCTCAAAGATCGGCCCGATCTGCACCACCAGGTCGGGCGGCATGGGCGGGCGCTGGTCCTTGTATTGGTCGTACATGGCGTTGCGGAAAGTCGGCCCCTTGGCGTCGAACACGCAAGCCGCATAGCGATAGCCCTTGGCAACCGGGTATTGTTCGCGCAGGCGCCGCAGCATGGCCACCATGCCGTAGAGCGCACCGGTGGGCTGGCCTTCGGGCCCGCGCAGATCGGGCATGGCGTGGAAGGCGCGGTAGAGGTAGCTGGAGCCATCCACCAGCAGCAGGGTGGGAGCGGAGTCGGATTGCGCGTCGGAATTCATCCGCGCATTATCAATGCCGCCGTAAAATCGATGCATGAAGACGCCCCGCCCCGCTCTTGCCGTTTCCGCCCTTGGCCTGTTCATGCTGCTCGCCAGCGTGTATCCGGGACAAAGCGCCCTTGCGCAGTCCAAGCCTGCGGCGCCGCTGACGGATACCCAACCCAAGCCGAAATTCCCCGAACCTCTGGTGCGCGAAAACGTCACCCAGGATCGTGCGGTGCGCATTCAGGAGCAGCAGGTGCGCGGCGCCACCACCTCCATTCAGGTGCAACCTTTGCACGGCGGCGCGGCCTACAACGTGGTGCCGCCTTCAATCTCGTCCAGCACCGACCCGGCCCACATGGAAGGGCAGGCGCAGTGGAAGGTGTTCACCTTCAAATAACCCGACGGGCTGACCGCTCAACCTGCTCGCTCAACCTGCTTTTTCAGCCCGCCTTTCCTTTCCCCATCCCATTCATGGCCGTTTTCACACCGCTCGACGCAGCAGAGGTCGACTCCTGGCTGGCCCGCTTCGATCTGGGCGCACGCACCGACCTGCAAGGCATCGCCAGCGGGATCGAAAACACCAACTACTTCCTGAGCACCACGCAGGGCCGATTCGTGCTCACCCTGTTTGAGCGCCTGCAGGCCGAGCAGTTACCGTTCTATCTCGGGCTGATGCATCACCTGGCCGCGCATGGCATTCCCGTGCCCGATCCCATGCCCGACCGGCAGGGGCAGACCTTGCACACCCTCAAAGGCAAACCCGCCGCGCTGGTCACGCGCCTGCAAGGTCGCAGCCAGTTGC